>JAURMY010000055.1 GCA_030830465.1 Alphaproteobacteria bacterium | reverse complement strand
CGTGCGGGCCGCATGGGCAACCAGGTCGTCAAATCCGTAGGCCATTGGATAGCCTTCCGCCGCACCAAAACCTGTGCCGTTCAATTCGACGACCAGCGGCAGGTCCACCCGCGCGTCGCGCCAGGCATTTCCCAATTCATCCGGGGTGACGGCCACCGGCGCCATCGAACAGGCGGGTTTGGCGTGAACCCAGCCAAATCCGGTCTTCATTTCAATCGGCGCAAGCGTGCGAAGCGACCAGTCGTTGATTTGGACGATCAACCGGATATGCGCCTTTGCGGTCTCAACACCCGCGGCCATCGGCACGGCGTCGCAGATCACACCAAACTCGCCTTCAAAGTCGATCCCGTCGCCTTCGGAGGGTAAGGGAACGTCTTCCGCCGGACCGTAGAAGCGGTCGGACATGCCCTGATACATCAGGGGACGGCCCTTTGGGGTCGGGTCCAGCTTGAAAACCTTCTGCATCAGATCGCCGTGGCTTTCATAGGATGAGCCGTCCAGCCACTGCCAGGCCCGTGGCAGCGGCGCGCGGGCCTTCGTCGGGTCAAACGCCTGTCCTCCGCCGGCGTTCAGGGCCGCATATTCGGTTTCAAGCACCGGGGCGAGACCGTCCCAGTCCTCCAGAAGGGCCTGCAGGGTATCAACAGCCACGGCCTGTGTGCTGCGGGTGTTGTCCCGGCTGACGATATGCAAACGACCGTCAGGCGTTCCGTTTGGCAATGTGGCGAATCTCATCAAATCTCCAATTCAGCGGTCGTATTTTCAAGGGGTCCGCATCTGCACGGCCGCATCCTGACGCTGCTGCGCCTTGACCAGATCGGGATCAAATCGCCCGTCGGTCAGGCAAAACAGCATACGGCAAGAGGCGTCAGATCGGTTTGCCCAGGCATGGATTGTACCCCGTTGAATGACAACGTCGCCGGGATGCAAGGGAATTTCCGCTTCGTCCAGCACAAGGACGATCTCGCCGGACAGGACAACGCCGTAGTCGACAGTTTCGGTGCGATGCATCAAAGGATGGCGGCCCGGCGCGGTGTGTTTGGCGTTTTCTGCCAGCCCGACGGCTGCAAACAGGGCTTTGGCCTGTTCACGGTCAAATTCCGGTCCTTTCGCGCCTTCGGGCGGGATGTCCACGATCCGGATAATCGTGCCGCCTTTGGGGGGCGCGGTGTCGCGGTGACGATCCGTTGGTTCACCTTCGACGAATGCGATAGGCACCGGTACCTGTGCCGTATTCCAGATTTCATGAAACGCCAGTCCCGGCTGGTGCATTGGGCGCGTTACATGGGGCAGAGGGCCGTTTTGCGTAACAATGGCTTTGCCCGATGCGTCATGCCCGGTTACAATGCGGCGGATATCCGGCAGCGTCATTGGACTTCCTTCAACTCAATCGACCACCTAGGGTTTCGGCAAACCAGTCGGCGATATAACTGCGTCCAAAGCTCATGTTATCTGCGCCGACATGTTCAACCCCGCCTTCGCGGTCCGTGAAAATTTTCAACGCGCGACGGGGCGAATTGATCAGTTGGTCATAGCTTTGATGGGCATAATCCACGCTGATCTGGCGGTCGTTCGCGCCGTGTGTCACCAGAAACGGCACCCTGATCTTTTCCATCTGGCCGTTCAGATGCATGCCTGCGGATTTTTCAAGGAAATCCTCCATATCCCTGGCACCAAAGACCCAACGCACATGCTGCCAATAATGCGGAACCGGGTTTTCGCCTTCGCGTTTCAATCGCTTTTGCTGAACTTCAGCCCAGTTGTGATTGGCCCCCCAGACCGCACCAGAGGCAAAGCGCGGTTCGTTGGCACAGATGCGCGGGGCGTAAAACCCGCCCAGCGAAATGCCGGTGATGCCGATGCGTTTGGCGTCTACATCGCCCCGCGCAGCCAGCCAGTCATAGACCGGCGTGCCCCATTCCTCGGATTTCCAGGTCGCGGGCATATCCTGAATGCGCAGGCTTTCGCCGGTTCCGGGCTGGTCGACGCACAGGCAGGAAATACCGCGTTTGGCCAGTTCCTGCGGCAGTCGCGACCAATAGAGCAGTTCCTTGTTGCTGTCCAAACCGTTCAGATAGACCACCGCAGGCGCAGGCCCTTTAACCCCGATTGCACGGGTATAAATCGCCGGCAGGGTCTTGTCGCCAAATGGGATTTCAAACCGCGTGACATCCTCGCGCGCGTATTCGGTGCCTTTCAGAAAACAGGCGATCCCCTTTTTGAAAGTGGCCATCCGCCCGTCGCTGCCGTGCTGCTGCATCCGTTCGGCGGTCAGATAATAAAGGGCGGCGCGTTGCAGTTTTGGACCGGCAGACAGCAAACGGCCGCCGGCGACGTCTTCGTCGGCCAATGACACCAGCTTGTCGGCAACCTTCATCCATTCGCGCATGAAATCAGGGGTGCCTGCATCCTCGCCCGTCTGTGCCTTGGCCAGCAGGGGCTGGCACATGTCCATGATCTCGCCCAGTTCGGCGCCGCTGGCCATCGCGATTGAAACCGACAGGTTCCACACATAGTTCGGGAAGTAATCGAACATTGCCACAGGTGTGTTCCCTTCCAAGGATCAGATCGGTTGGGCCATCATGCCAATGGTCTGGCCGGTCACGGCCCCAACGTCAAAGGGCGGCACTTTGCCCATTTGCATGTCGCCTATACGGATCGACGCCTTGGCGACATGGCTGACACGCGGCATGCGGCGGGTACGATAAGCGGCAAAAGCCTGTTCGGGGGTGTCAGCCCGGGCCAATTCCTCGACCAGAACAAGACAATCCTCGATGGCCATGCCGGCACCCTGCGCAAGATGCGGGGTTGAGGCATGAATAGCGTCGCCAATCAACACAACCCGGCCCTTGTGCCAGTCACCTTCAACGAAAACGACCTCCAGCGGACGCGCAACAACGCCCTTGTCATCGGTGATCTGGTCCAGCAATGCCTTGATCTGCGGCGGGGCCATTTTCGCGCGCGCGCGCATCGCAGCGGCCGAACCCGCGACAGGCAGGGTCGTGCCCTCGGGCTCTTCGCTCAGCAGGAACATATACATCAGATCGTTGGCCATCGGCACCAACCCCGCATTGCACGGCCCGGCAAAAACGTGAATGCCGTCCTGATCGGCGGGTCGTGGCAGATTGTATCGCCAGACCCATTGTCCGGTATACCGGGGCTTGGGGGCATCCGGCAGGATCATCTGGCGGGTTTTTGAAAACACGCCATCCGCCCCGATCACCACATCATACCGCCCCGAACTGCCGTCCGAAAACCTGACATCCACCCCGTCGCCATCGTCGTTCATTTCGCGCACGGTCAGGCCCAGGCGCACCTTGGCCCCCAGCGACTTTGCCCGGTCGGCCAGAACCCCCTGAAGATCGACGCGCCGGATCCCGGCGTTTGAAAAATAATCCGGCCCGGCAAGGCGGGGGGTTTCAAACTCGGCCTCTTTATGGCCGCCCGGCCCGACAAACAGCGTTGTCTTGTCAAAACCACAGGCCTTGGACATATAGGCGTCAAGCAAATCAAGTTGCCCCATCGCACGAATGACGTTCATTTGCTGGATGATACCGACGCCATAAGCCGTCCAATCAGGCTCACGTTCGATGATTTCGACCGGTATGCCCTGGCGGCGCAGGGCGATGGCAACGGTCAGGCCGCCGATGCCGGCCCCGACGACAAGGGTTGACTGTGGTTTCATGACGCGTGCCTCCTTTTGCGACCAAGCCAAAGATTAAGCAACGTCGATGCATTAGGAAAATGGAAAGGTGCAATCTGACCTATTGATCGGGTGAATAACGCGCCATACGCGCGGCAGCCTGTGCAAAGGCGGAACGCAACCAAATCAGGCCGGGATCAAGGTCGCGGTAGGCATGCCATTGAATCATCTGCTGCAAGGGCAGCGAACTGAACGGCAGCTTTGAAACCACAAGACTATTTTGCCGCGCCACAAGCGCTGCAAGCCGCCCGTGAACGGTCGCGATCCGATCCGTACCGGCGACCAGATAAGGCAGGTTTGAAAATGAAAACGTCGTGACCTCGACTTTGCGAGTGACACCGGCGCTCTCCAAAAATTCAGATTCTACCGCCCCGGCATTGTTGGGGGGCACCATGACCACATGACCGGCTGTTTCAAACGCCGCGCGGTCAACCTTGCCGCCGCCATAGCGCCCATTCTTGCACGCCACGACGACATAATCGTCCTCATACAACAGCGAAGACGGATGGTCTTTTGAGGTAAATTGCCGTGGCGAGACCAACATATCAATTTCACCGCGTTCAAGTTGCGCATAGGGCGCCTCGGTCTGCGGGTTCAGGTTAAAGCGAACGGTTGCGGACTGTTCCTGCGCAACCGCAAAGACATGGGGCATCAACACCCGCATGGAATAATCCGACAACAGAATGTTGAACACCCGCGTAGATTGATCCGGCCTGAATTCAAGCTCGGTTTCAATCGTGGCTTCGATTCTGACAAGGATGTCGCGGATCGAAGGGCGCAGGGCCTCGGCCCTTGGCGTCAGCTCCATCCGCCTGCCGACCTGTATCAACAGCGGATCGTCAAAATAGGTGCGGATCCGGGTCAAGGCATTGGACATGGCGGATTGGCTCATGAACATTTTATCGGCAGCGGCACTGACCGAGCGCAATTCCAGCATGTGATCCAGCGCGACAAGCAGGTTCAGGTCAAGTCTTTTGAAACGCATCGGACCCTTCATTCTTGCCAAGGGAAAAGCTGAACAGCATTTAGACCACGGATTTTAATCCATTCATTTGGTCAATTCAATGCATCAAAAGTTCCAATTTTTGAAATGTCAAAAGCTCAGCTACGGTCGGCAAAAGCGAAATGGAGAGCATGTAGATGCGCATAATTGGTCCTGATGAATTGGTTTTCGGTGTCGATAATATCGAGGCCTGCACAGGCTTTTTAACCGATTACGGCCTCACACATGTCGGGGGCGGCCGGTTTGATGCCTTGGACAAAACCGCCATAACCGTGCGCCCCAGAACCGATCCGTCCCTGCCTGCCCCACTGAAAACCGCGTCGCTGTTGCGGCAGACCATCTGGGGGGTCGAAGATCAGGCCACGCTGGATGCGATTCAGGCGGAGTTGTCCAAAGACCGCGAGGTTGCAAAGGCGGCGGACGGCACCCTGAGCTGCCGGGATGACAGCGGGTTTGAAATCGCCTTTCGGATCACCCAGCGGGTCAAACTTGATCTTGCGCCCGAATTGATCAATTCCCCCGGCGCCGCACCCGGTCGCGCGATGAACGCCATCGGCGCGAATGAAGATGCCGAAGCTAAGCCGCGCACCCTGAGCCACATCGTCTATTTCCTGCCCAATATGGATCAGGCCACCCGGTTTTATGTCGAACGGCTGGGTTTCGTTGTGACCGACAAATTCACCAATACCGGCCCTTTCCTGCGGCCCCGGGCCAACCACGATCACCATGTGTTGTTCATGATCCAGACCCCGGATTACATGCAAGGTCTGGAACACCTGGCCTTTCACATGCAGGGCCCGACCGAGTTGATGCTGGCCGGTTCACGCCTTGTGAAGAAGGGCTATGAAAGTTTCTGGGGACCGGGGCGGCACAAGTTCGGATCGAACTGGTTCTGGTATTTCAACTGCCCGCTTGGGACGCATTTCGAATATGATGCGGATATGGATCAGCATGACGGCGACTGGCAGGAACGCGAAACCGCGATGAGCGCAGAAGCCTCGCAAATGTTCCTGTTCGAGAATGTCGCCAAATGGTCGCCCGGCGGACCGCCGCCGGGTAAAAAGTGACACAAGCCAAAACGCAAGACATCCTATGCCGTCTCAGCGATATCCCGGACGGGGGGTCGCTGGGACTTGCCCCCAATCCACGCGGGCGCGATCAGATCTTGCTGGTGCGCAAAGGATCGCGTGTGTTCGGATATGTCAACAATTGTCCGCATTATGACCGCGCCCCCATGGGCTGGAGGAAAGACGAGTTCCTGAACGGCGACCGAAGTCTGATCATGTGCGCCTCGCACGGCGCATTGTTTCGGATCGAGGACGGGGTCTGCGTCCTGGGGCCCTGTATCGGGCAGGCGCTGCAGCGGGTTCCGCTGCGCGTGGTAGAAGGCAAGGTCTTAAGGGATGTCACCGCCAAGCAGGCTGGAACCACATAAGCAATCCAATGGCAAATATGGAGCACGGGATGCACAGAAAAATTGTTGATCTTGCCGTCAGCCTGACCGGCACCATCATGTCCGATCCGCCCGGTCTTGGGCCCAAAATCGACTATATCGACCACCAGAAAGGCGCGGCCGAGTTTCAGTCCATGTTTGGTATTCCCGACGGAAAATTGCGCGACGGGGCCGGGGCCGCCGTCGAGCGGTGCACGATCACGACCCATAATGGCACCCATATGGATGCGCCGTGGCACTATCACCCGACAATGAACCGGGGCGAGCGCGCCATCACCATTGATGAGGTCCCGCTGGAATGGTGTTTCGGCCGCGGCGTCAAGCTTGATTTTCGCGACCGCCCCAACGGCCATACGATTTCTGCCGCCGAGGTTGATGCGGAACTGAACCGGATCGGCCACAGACTTGCCGAGGGCGACATCGTTCTGGTCAATACCGCCGCGGGCGCGCGCTATGGCCAACCGGATTATGTGGCCACGGGCTGTGGGATGGGCCGCGAGGCGACGCTTTATCTGACCGAACGCGGCATGCGCCTGTGCGGAACCGACGCCTGGAGCTGGGATCCGCCCCTGATGACACAGGCGGCCAAGGCCCGCGAGACCGGCGATTGGTCGGTGTTTTGGGAAGGCCACAAGGCCGGGGCCGACAGCATCTATTGCCACATGGAAAAACTGGGCAATCTGCATCTTTTGCCTGCAACGGGTTTTGAGGTCATTGCCCTGCCGGTCAGGGTCGCAAAAGGGTCCGCCGGCTGGTGCAGGCCGGTTGCCTTGCTGGACGCATGATCGGGCAAGACCAAAGGGGGGGATCATGACAGACCGGACTATGGCTGCGCATAACGCCGCTGGCTGGATTCGCAAAGCGACGGGTTTTATCTTAATCCTGGCGATCAGCACGGCCCTGCTTGGCGCGTTGACGATTGCGGTCGATGTGCTTGGGCGTTGGCTGTTTTCGACATCGGTTTTTGCGCTGAATGAAATCACATCGGTTGTCTTTGCGATTTCGATTGCATTGACCCTGCCTGCGGGCGCCGCCAATCGGGTGCATCTGAAGGTTGATCTGCTTGGGCATCTGACCGGCGCGCGCCTGACGGCCTGGCTTAAGGTCGCCGGATCGGTCCTGTTGCTGGTGTTTTTCGGAATATTGGCCTGGCGGCTCTATGGGCTGGCGATCAGGTATCAGGGCCAGGGTCGCGCCTCGGCCCTGTTGGAATTGCCTTTGGCCCCGACCTATTTTGCAATCGCATCAGCGATGGCGGCAACGGCTTTGGTGCAGGCCTTTAATATTGCAGAGGATTTCAACAGCGCCCGGACCGAAAGAGGCGGCTGGCGCTCCCATTGGAGCGTCTGGCTGGTGGTTGGGGTGTTTTTCGCCGCTGCAACCGGCATCACGGTTTGGGCGTTTGTTTCCCCGGCCGGATATGCCGGATTTGCGTTCGCCCATCCCGGTGTCGTCGCCTTAGCGGGTTTTGCGCTGCTTTGGCTGGGCGTTCTGACACAACTGCCTCTGGCGACGGTGACCGGCATGATCGGCGTTGGCGGGGCTTTGGCCTATATCGGGGCCAATGCCTCGATGAATGCGTTTGCCGGGGATGCCGCCGAATTTTTGCGCAACGATCAGGTGGCCACCTTGCCGTTGTTCCTGATCATGGGCGCATTTGCGGTAGCAGCCGGCGTTTCTGATGATCTGTTTCGACTGGGGCAGGCTGTTCTGGGCCGGTTTCGCGGCGGGCTGGCCTATGCCACCATCGCCGGCTGTGCCGGTTTTGGCGCGGTGTCGGGCAATTCTGTTGCGACCTCGGCGACTTTCGGGCGCATGGCTTTGCCGGCGATGGCCCGGCTTGGCTATTCGCAAGGTTTGGCGACGGCCAGTGTGGCGGCTGGCGGCACCCTTGGCGCACTTGTCCCGCCCTCGGGTGTGATCATCCTGTTTTGCCTGCTGACCGAGCAATCCATTGGCGCCCTGTTCATTGCCGCCATGATCCCGGCGGCCCTGGCTGTCACGCTCTATTTTGCGGCGGTGTTCACCGTGGTGCGGCTGAACCCCAAAGCGGCCCCGCCAGCCGAGGGCGCGGGTTTCCGCGACGTTCTTGCGGCGGTAAAAGGCTCATCCGCCGTGGTGGCGATGTTTGCCATTGTGATCGGCGGCCTTTACGGCGGGATATTCACCGCAACCGAGGGGGCCGCCGTCGGCGCGATCATAGCGTTTCTGATTGCCCTGATGCGGGGCAAACTGAACCGCAATACAATCCTGCAGGTCTTTTCGGAAACCACCGCGACGACGGCGATGCTTTACAGTCTGATTTTCGGCGGGTTGATGTTTTCCTTTTTCATCAACCTCGGGGATACACCGGCGATGGTCAGCGCCTGGATCAGCGGCCTGGACGCCCGCCCGATCGTGATCCTTGCCATTCTGATTGTGATTTATCTGATCCTGGGATCGGTCATGGACAGTTTCGGCGTCATGATCATCACGCTTCCGGTCGTAACGCCGATCATTGTGCACCTTGGCTATGACATGTTGTTCTGGGGCGTGCTGATGCTGGTGGTGGTGGAAATTGGCATGATCACACCACCTTTCGGGATGAACCTGTTCATCATCAAAAGCATCGACCCCGAGGTCAAGCTTTCCACCGTCATGATGGGCGTTATTCCCTTTGTGATCGCCGACTTCATCAAGATCATCCTGATCGTGGCCTTTCCGGCGCTGTCGCTTTGGTTGCCCTCGACAATGTAGGTGCCCGCACGGCAAACAAAAAAGCCGGCTGAATTTCAGCCGGCTTTTTAATTGTTTGTTTGGTCAAGACGGCGTCAGTTGACTTCGCCGGTTTCCTTGCGCGCCGCTTCCATTGCCGCAATCCATTGCTTCAGCAACACATCGCCACCCGGAACCCGTTTTGCAAAACCACCATAGATCG
>JAURMY010000054.1 GCA_030830465.1 Alphaproteobacteria bacterium | reverse complement strand
GGGCGGGAATGGGCATGATCGCTCCTACTGGACGGGAAAAATGACATTGGTCTGGCCGGTGCCGGACGAGGGGAAATACGGCGTCACCACTTCGCAACGGCCGGTATATTTGTCCCAGCCAAGTGCGCCGTAAAGCATCGCGGTGTCATGCATCGAACCTTCACCGGAACAATGGCGGGCATAGTCGCCAAGGCATTTCAGAAAGGTGTCATGCTCGCCGTTCTGCCACATCTCGAGCACCCGCAGATCGAACTGGCGGTTGAATTCCGAGGAAATGGTGAAGGTGCCGTTGTTCGGCGCATAGTCGCGATTGGACCAGATCTTGTGGCTAAGCGAGCCGCTGGCGACCAGCAGGACCTTGCTGTCGCTGGCCTCGACCGCGGCGCGGATCGCCTCGCCGATCACCCGGCTTTCGGCGTGGTCATGCACCGTGCACCAGGCGGCAATCGACACCACTTTCATATCATGCTCACGCGCCATGAAATGCATCGGCACAAGGGTGCCGTATTCCAGTTCCAGCGAATCCAGATGATGCGCCAAAGTGTAAACGCCAAGCTCGGTCGCGTGTTTTGCAATCGCATCGCCCAGTTCGGGGTTGCCGCGATGATCAAAAGGCATGTCGCGGATGAATTGCGGGAATTCACTGGAGGTCAGCAAACCCTTGAACCGTCCATTGGCATTGATATGAAACCCGGCGTTGACACACCAATGGGTGTCGCAGATCACCACGGTGTCAGCCCCAAGGGCCCTGGCGCGGCGGGCGACTTCAATATGGCCGTCAATGGCCGGCTGGCGTTTGCCTTTCGCGGGACCGTCTTGTTCAGACATCTGCAATGTCGGCACATGGGTCATTTTGGCGGCGAGGACGAGTTCTCCCATTTTTCTTTCCTTGTTGGGTTACCGGGTGTCCTGTTCACTTTTCCCGAAAGTCTGATGTTGTACCTTGATCTGGCTCAGGCACCTAGCCGGGCGATCTTGTGATCCCCCAGGGCAAAACCGATATGCTTTTGCTCCATGTAAAACTCAAACGACCAGTCGCCGCCGTCGCGGCCCATGCCGCTGGCCTTCACGCCGCCAAAGGGCGTTGGCAGGTGGCGGACGTTTTCCGAATTGACCCACATCATCCCGGCCTCAAGCTGGCTGGTCACCCGCAATGCGCGCGGCAGGTTGTTTGTCCAGACATAGGCGGTCAGGCCATATTCCACGCCATTGGCTTTTTCGATGGCGTCCGCCTCGTCCTGAAACGGTATGACCGTCAGAACCGGGCCGAAAATCTCTTCCGGGGCGATGCGCATGTCGTTTGTCGCGCCGGTAAACAAGGTCGGCTGCACATAACATCCCGGCCCTTCGATCGCCTTGCCGCCCACATGCACCTTGGCCCCGTCGGCCCTGGCGATGTCAAAATAGGAACAGACCTTGGCAACATGTTCCGCCGCAATCAGCGGCCCGACCTCGGTTTCCGGGTCCAATGGATGCCCGACCCGCAGATTTTTCACCCGCGCGGCCAGCTTTTCGACGAATTCCCCGTGAATGTTTTCCTGCACCAACAGACGCGAAGAAGAGGTGCAGCGCTCACCGTTCAGCGAATAGATCATGAAGATCGCCGCATCCAGTGCCCGGTCCAGATCGGCGTCGTCAAACACGATACAGGGGTTTTTGCCGCCCAGTTCAAAATGCACGCGTTTCAGGGTATCGGCCCCCTGTTTCATGATCATCGACCCGGTGCGGCTTTCGCCGACAAAGGCGATGGCCTTGATGTCCGGGTGCTCGGTCAGCGCGCGTCCGGCGTCTTCGCCAAAGCCGTTGACCAGATTCCACACCCCCGGCGGCAGCCCGGCATCCTCGGCGATTTCGCAAAGAAGACGGGCGGTTAACGGCGAAAGCTCAGCCGGTTTATGAACAACGGTACAGCCCGCGGCCAGCGCCGGAGCGATCTTCCAGGTCGACAGCATGAACGGCGTGTTCCAGGGTGTGATCACACCAACAGGGCCAATCGGCACCCGTGTGGTCACATTCATCAAGGTCGGGCTGGGCAGGTTCTGACCATCCCGCGCCGAAGGTGCGAGATCGGCAAAATACCGAAAGTTTTCCGCACCGCGCAATGCCGCCTTTGACATGAAGCGCAACGCCTGCCCGGTGTCGAGACATTCCAGAAAGGCGATTTCCTCGGCCCGCGCGACAATCGCATCAGCGATCCGGTGCAGGATCTTCTTGCGCTCGGCCCCGCCAACATCGCGCCATGCCGGAAAAGCGGCCTTGGCGGCCTTGGCGGCCCGATCCACTTCGGCGGCATCGGCCCGCGCCACACGGGCCAGATGACTGCCATCCACCGGCGAGGTTGACTCAAACCACCCGGCACCCGTGCTGTCCTGCCCGCCGATCCGGTTCAGAACGCCCTTGGCGGCCAAAGGTTTCAAATAGGCCTGCGCCTTGGCAATATTGCTGTCGCGTTCAGACATTTTCATTCCCCCGTGCCTTCAGCGCCGGGCGGTATGTGTTCAACCGCTTCTCCGCGAAAGGATAATTGATTTCCAAAAGTTCCAGTGACAGGGCAAAAGGCATTTTAACGCGATCCTTCACCCAGTTTTCCAGGGCAGAATAAACCGCCTCGACCGCCGTTTTCCACTCGGCCTCGGAGCGGCCCTTGCCCAGCCGCAGCACCATATCCGCAAAGGCCAGATCCGCGCCGCCATCACCGACCGAAACATGATCGGCGCGAAAGGCCCGCACCCGGATCCCCGCCATCGGAAACAGACCGCTGTCCAGCATCGCCCGGCGCGCAACGTCGCAAAAGGCCGCCATATCCATATCGGCCTCCAGATTTGCGGAATATTCGATTGACAAATGCGCCACGGGATTGACCTCTGGTGATTAACACGTTAACAATATACTTAACACGTTAACTACCGTCAAGACAAATCTGCCGGAGCCGGAAACATGAAGCTGATCACATTCAACCAAAACCGCATCGGGGCCGTTATTGACACCGGCGTCTATGACCTGACAAAACGCCTGCAACTGACCGACATGGTGCAAGCCTTTGGCAAGGATGCCGAAATCGCGAAAGCCGTGGCAAATGGCGCGCCGGATCACGATCTTTCCGCTGTCACGCTGGACCTGCCGGTGACCCATCCGCCGCGTATTTTTTGTATCGGCGTCAACTATATGAACCGCAACGAGGAATACAAAGACGGCTCTGACGCGCCGCAACATCCCAGCATTTTCATGCGCCACCGCCGCAGTTTTGTCGCCCATGGGCAAGCGATTGAAATTCCTGCGGAATCCGAACAGCTGGACTATGAAGGTGAAATCGTTCTGGTGATCGGCAAAGCCGGCCGCCGGATCAAGCAGGCCGCGGCGATGACCCATGTCGCGGGCCTGACGATCATGAATGAAGGCTCAGTTCGCGACTGGATCCGGCACGGAAAGTTCAATGTGACCCAAGGCAAGAACTGGGACAATTCCGGCTGTGTCGGCCCTTGGATCGAAACCGATTTGTCGGCAATTGACGTAACCGACATGCGGCTTGAAACCCGCGTCAATGGTGAATTGCGTCAGTCCGACACCACCGCCTCATTGGCCTTTCCCTTTGCCAAGATCATTGAATATGTCTCGACCTTCACCGAACTGGAACCCGGCGACCTGATCGCGACCGGAACGCCGACCGGGGCCGGGGCGCGGTTTGATCCGCCGATATGGCTGAAACCGGGCGACGTGGTAGAGGTGAGCGTCGAGGGCATCGGCACCCTGACAAACACGGTCCGATTCGCAGAATGACCGACCGGCTGGGCACTGTTGAAACCTCGTTGCCGATCATGCTGTTGCGCGCGCGCGAAGCGGTGATGCAGCGGTTTCGCCCGATGCTGAAAGCCCATGGTCTAAGCGAGCAACAATGGCGTGTGCTGCGTGTTCTGAATGAAAACGGTCCGTCCGAACCGACCGTTCTGGCCGAGCAAAGCGTGATCCTGACCCCCAGCCTGACCCGCATTCTGGCCCATCTGGAAGGGCGCGGCCTGATTGCCCGCACCCGCCACCCCGAGGACGGCCGCCGCCAGTTGACGGAACTGACAGCCCAGGGCCGCAAGATGATCGAGGAAATCACCCCGGAAAGTGCGGCGATCTATGCCGATCTGACCGCCGCTTTCGGGCCGGAAAACACGCAAGGCCTGATGCAGGCCTTGCGCCGGTTGACGGCGTTATAGGTTCAGTAGACCTGACCTTTGGTCGAGGCCGCCGCCCCGCCCAGATATTTCGCCGCCAGATTTTTCGCCCCGTTCGCCAAAATCGACACGTCAGAACCCACCGCCACAAACAGCGCGCCAAGCTCGATATAGCGCCGGACTTTGGCCTCATCTGCCATCAGAATGCCCGGGGCCTTGCCAGCGGCGCGGATGCGCACAATCGCGTCCTCGATCACCGCCTGCACATCCTTGTGGCCGGGATCACCGATATGTCCCATGCTGGTCGCCAGATCCGACGGGCCGATAAACACCCCGTCCACCCCGTCAATCGCACAGATCGCATCCAGATTGTTGATCGCGGTCATGGTCTCGGCCTGCACCAAAAGGCATGCCTCGTCATTGGCGGTGTCCAGATACCCCGCCATGCGGCCATAATCGGCGGCCCGCACCACGCCAGAGCCGTTGCCCCGGATGCCATGCGGCGGATAGCGCATGGCGCGCGCCATCAGGGCGGCATCTTCGGGCGTGTCCACGATTGGCACCAGCACGGTCTGCGCCCCGGCATCCATCACCTGTTTGACCGAAACCACGTCAACCCCGGCGATACGCACCACGGCCTGGGTCGGCGACGGGCCGACGACTTGCAACTGGTCGCGGATCGAGCGGATGTCGTTGGGGCCATGCTCACCATCGATCAACAGCCAGTCAAACCCGGAATAGGCGCTGATTTCAGCGGTGATCGTGGTGCCAAGGCTTTGCCAAAAGCCGATTTGCAACTGGCCGCTGGCGATGGATTTCTTGAAACTGTTGACGGGGGCAGGCATGGTTTTTCCTATTCAAATGAAATGCTGACAGAGCCGAACGGGCCGTAATCAGCGTGAAACTTGGACCCCGACGGGGCTTCGATTGCGCGGATGAAACTGCCGGACAGCACCACCTCGCCCGCGCGGATATAATCGCCGTGTTCGGCCAGCCGGTTGGCAAGCCAGGCCATCGACACCAAAGGATCGCCCAGAACGCCGGCCCCAAGGCCGGTTTCCTCGATCACCCCGTCGCGCGCGGTGATTGCGCCCACCCAAGGCAGGTCCACGGCATTCGGATCATGCCGGGCCGCCCCCAGAACGATGCCGGCATTCGCCGCATTGTCCGAGATCGTGTCAAACACCGACCGGATGCGCCCGGTCACCGGATCCTTGCGGAAGATGCGCGTGTCCAGAATCTCCAGCGCCGGGGCGACGGATTGCGTGGCATTCAGAACCATCCGGGGCGTGACATCCGGCCCCTTCAAATCGCTTGCCATGACAAAGGCGATTTCCGCCTCGACCCTTGGCTCGATGAAACGGCCCTTTGGCACAACCGCGCCGTCGTCAAAAAACATGTCGTCAAACAAAACCCCGCTGTCGGGAATGTCGATGTTCAGCTGGCTTTGCATGGCGCGGCTGGTCAGGCCGATCTT
>JAURMY010000053.1 GCA_030830465.1 Alphaproteobacteria bacterium | reverse complement strand
GCGGTTGCGGGCGGCATGGAACTGGCCCTTTGGTGCGACATAAGGATCATGTCCGGTTCCGCCTATTTCGGCGTTTTTTGCCGCCGCTGGGGCGTGCCGCTGATTGACGGCGGCACCATTCGCCTGCCCCGCGTCGTGGGCGAGGGGCGCGCCGGCGATCTGATCCTGACAGGCCGGCCGGTTCATGCCGAGGAGGCCCTTGCCATCGGTCTGGCCAACCGGGTTGTCAAGGACGGCCAGGCGCTGGATGAGGCGATGGCCTATGCGGCGGCGCTTTTGAAATTCCCGCAAACCTGTCTGCGCGGCGACCGAGCCTCGGCGCGGATGGCCCCGGCGGATCTGGCCGCAGCCCTGCGGCGCGAATGGTCAAGCGCCGGCCTGATCATGACCGAGGCCATGGCCGGCGCCGCCCGCTTTGCGGCAGGCAAAGGCCGCGGCGGCGGATTTTCCGATATCTGAGGCGTTCAGACGCGACGCCCTTGCGGTTACACGAACTGCTCGCGGATCAGGCGTTCCTCCAGCCCGTGGCCGGGATCAAACAGGATGCGGTGGGTGATTTTCGGCTCGCTGGTGATCTCAACCGACAGAACCTGCTGGGCTTCGCGGCTGTCGGCGACGGCGGATACCGGGCGTTTTTCCGGCTCCAGCACATCAAACCTGACCGTCGCGGATTTCGGCAACAAGGCCCCGCGCCAGCGTCGCGGACGAAACGCGGCAACCGGTGTAAGCGCCAGAACATCCGCCCCGATCGGCAGGATCGGACCATGGGCCGAATAGTTATAGGCCGTGGACCCCGCCGGCGTTGCCACCATCGCGCCATCACAAACCAGTTCATCCATCCGCACCCGCCCGTCGATGGAAATCCGCACCTTGGCCGCCTGTGGCCCGGTGCGAAACAAAGATACCTCATTGATCGCCAGCGCGGAAACCTGGGTGCCGTCAGCACAAACAGCCTGCATTTTCAGCGGATTCAACAGGGCGGTTTCCGCTTGCGCCAGACGGTCATAAAGCCCGTCGGCCGAATATTCGTTCATCAAGAATCCAACCGTGCCCCGGTGCATGCCATAAACCGGGGTGTCCAGATCCTGTGTCGCGTAGAGCGTTGACAACATGAACCCGTCACCGCCCAAAGCCACGATCACATCGGCAGCTTCCGGCGCAACCTGTCCATAGAGGCCGACCAGCGCCTGCAGGGACTCCTGCGCCGCTGGCCCGTCATTGGCCAGAAAACATATTCTGGAAGTGTCCGAAAGCGTCATGCGGCGGGATCCTAAACTGGTGTCCAGCCAATCTTGCTGTTGAGCGGCCCCGGTTCAAGAACATTCTGCCGGTTGGCCGGTTCGATGTGCCGGTAAAGTCTACAGCGGAACTTCCAGATAAACCGAGCCGACAGCGGTCGCGGCAGTATCACCCCGAAGCGTGCCAATTACGGAAACACCATGAAAGGCCGAATAGCGGACCCCGAGTTCATAAAACGGGTTTGGCGCTGTAGAATAATACTCTGCCGTTCCTTTCAGCACCAATCTTTCGCTGACATGATAGGCCGCACTTGCCCGTGTGAAGTTGACGCTGCCCGCCCCTTTATACCAGGTCGAAGCGATGCCATATGCAAGCGGAAGCGAAGAACCGCCCCCCCGCACATAGGGCCGCCAAAGGCCCAATGTTGCAAAATTTTCACTGGTCGATATGTGTTTGTCCAGCACAGCCAAGACATCAAACTGACCCACGGGCCTGTTCACCGCGACAGAGGCAAATTGGCTGCCTTGTTGATAAGACACCGCGACATGGGCTGTTCCAATCGCATAATCCGCCCGCACGGATGGTTTGTAGCTGTTAAGCAACAAATAGACGGACCCCATCGGCCCCAAATAAAGGGATTGCAACGTGGCCTGACACGGATCCATCGTGCCGATCTTTTCAATACCGGACCCGACGCCGGCAGGATCGACTGCGCCAAGTGTCAGGCGCAGTTTGCCGGTTTCGTATTCCGCATACCAATAATTCAAGGGAACCACGGTGGACACCAGACCATAGGCCACCGACCGGCCGCCCAGCGTGAAGGACGAATTTTCGGACTCAAACTTCAGGCCCAGCCGGACATCGCCCATCACGAATTCCGTGGTAAAACCGCCCACATTGCCAAAGACCAAACGACCGCCATGCACCAGCTCAGCCGCTTGCACGGCGCTTGTGCACAGCATGAACAGCGACAATACCGAAGCCAAAAGACGCATGGAAACACCAGGACACTTACGCAGACTTGAAAATGGAAAGTATTTCGGTTCACCGGGCAAATAAAACGGACCCAAACCCGGCGGCAAACTGCGCAATATTCGCGCAGTGTGGTCAAAATGACGCTTTTGACGTTTTATTGGAACGACCCTTAGGCTAAGCACCGCCCCAGCCCGTCATCCATTACTGTTCAGGAGCCTGCCATGACCGCCTATACCCGCGACGCCGGTTTTTTCAACGAAGATTTGTCTTCCCGCGACCCTGAGCTGTTCAGCTCGATCACATCCGAACTTGGCCGTCAGCGCGATGAAATCGAACTGATCGCGTCGGAAAACATCGTGTCGCTGGCCGTCATGCAGGCGCAGGGCAGCGTCATGACCAACAAATATGCCGAAGGCTATCCGGGCAAACGCTATTATGGCGGTTGCCAGTTCGTGGATGTGGCCGAAACCATGGCGATTGAGCGGGCGAAAAAGCTGTTTGACTGCGGCTTTGCCAATGTTCAGCCCAATTCCGGCAGCCAGATGAACCAGGCCGTGTTTCTGGCGCTTTTGCAACCGGGCGACACCTTCATGGGGCTGGACCTGAATTCCGGCGGTCATCTGACCCATGGCAGCCCGGTCAACATGTCCGGCAAATGGTTCAATGTGGTCAGTTACGGCGTGCGCCAGCAGGACGAATTGCTGGACATGGCCGAAATCCGCGCCAAGGCGATTGAGGCCAAGCCCAAGCTGATCGTGGCCGGCGGCACCGCCTATTCCCGCGTCTGGGACTGGGCCGCCTTCCGCGCCATCGCTGACGAGGTGGGCGCCTATCTGATGGTCGACATGGCCCATATTGCCGGACTTGTCGCCGGTGGCCAGCATCCCTCGCCGTTGCCCCATGCCCATGTTGTCACAACCACAACGCATAAATCCCTGCGCGGTCCGCGCGGCGGCATGATCCTGACCAATCACGAAGACATTGCCAAAAAGATCAACTCGGCAGTGTTTCCGGGGCTTCAGGGCGGCCCGCTGATGCATGTGATCGCCGCCAAGGCCGTGGCCTTTGGCGAAGCGTTGCGCCCCGGTTTCAAGGATTACGCCGCCCAGGTCGTCACCAATGCCCGCGCCATGGCCGATCAGCTGATGAAGGGGGGGATCAATATCGTTTCAGGCGGCACGGACAACCACCTGATGCTGGCCGATCTGCGCCCCAAAGGCGTCACCGGCAAAGCCACCGAGGCTGCGCTTGGCCGCGCCCATATCACATGTAACAAGAACGGTGTGCCGTTTGACCCGGAAAAACCCTTTGTCACATCCGGCATCCGGCTGGGCACCCCTGCCGGGACCACGCGGGGCTTTGGCGAGGCCGAGTTTCGCCAGATTGCCGACTGGATCGTCGAAGTTGTCGATGGTCTGGCCGCCAATGGCGAAGAGGGCAATACCGAGGTCGAAGCCGCAGTCAAAGCCAAAGTATCCGCCTTGTGCGCCCGTTTCCCTATGTACGAGACCTTGTAATTTCTTTCGCTTTCAATGGTTTGGGGCGGCTCTTCGGGGCCGCCCTTTTTTATGCCGGGTGCTAACCAGCCGTTAACCGAATCGGCGCAGTCTGATTTCAGGTCAAGAAATGACCGTGAAAAGGGGCTGAAATGGCATTGAAAGCGATCATACTCGATGTGGACGGCACGATGGCGGAAACCGCCGATGTCAAACGCGCCGCGTTCAATCAGGCATTTGCCGAAATCGGGCTGGACTGGGTCTGGGGACGTATCGTATTCCAACAGATCCTCAACAGCACCCTGCAAGGCGGCGAAGCGGCCTATTATGCCCGTGTCCGGCATCCGGATCTGGCCATCGCGTTGCAGCAGAACGGCGCTTTGGCACAGATCAACCGCCGGCAACAAATGATCTATCGCAGCCTTTTGGAAGCAGGGGCTGCGCAATTGCGGCCCGGAATCGCCCGCCTGATGGCCGAGGCGGTGTCAGGGCGGGTGAAACTGGCCCTCTGTTCCAACGGGCCGCGTCAGGAATTCGAAACCCTGCTTTACAACCGGTTCGGCCGCGAAATGGTCGATGCATTGGCGGCATCCGTGTCGTGCGAGGATGTCAAGGTCGCGACACCGGTTCAGGCCTATCAACTGTGCCTCAAAAGGCTGGCGCTTTCGCCACAAGACGTCGTGGTCATCGAAGATTCCGCCGCCGGATGCGCCGCCGCTGCACGGCTGGGCATGACGGTGATCGCAACCCCGGGACAATACAGCATTGCCGATCATTTTCGCGATGCCGCGCTCGTGATCAGTGATCTGGGGCACCCTGCCGCGCCGTTTTCCGTGTTGCGCGGCGATGCCTGCTCGGTCGGTTATGCCTCCATTGCCGCTTTGCGGCTTTGGCACGCACATGCCCGCAACCACCCGGCCGTCGCGGCCT
>JAURMY010000052.1 GCA_030830465.1 Alphaproteobacteria bacterium | reverse complement strand
GCCAAAATCAGCCACAAAACCGAATGCACCGGATTGCGCGACATCACCACGAAAAGGCCGGACAGCACCGTGACCAGCGCGAACAGATAAAAGGCAAAAGCGGTTACAGTCATCAGTCTTTTCCGTTCTCTTCTGCGTTGAACACTTCCAGCGCCGCCTGCAGCGCCTGGGTGGTGACGGGCATGCCGCCGAACATCGACATTTGCATGATCACCTCGGTGATTTCCTGTTTCTTGGCCCCGGCCACCCGCGCGCTTTCAATCGCCAGCTTCAGTTGCGGTGTTTGCAGCGCGATCTGCGAGGTCAGCCCCGCGATCGTAACCAGAAACCGTGTTTTCGCGTCCAACCCGTTGACATTCACCGTGTTGCCAAACGCCATTTCCAGAAAGGACTGCCCCACGCCGGGCATCATTGCCTCGAACGCCTTGGGTGAAAACCAGCTGGCGTCGGGGGCAAATTTCTTGCCCATCTCGGCGGTCTGATCCATCATCTGCTGGAACATTTTGGCAAAATCGCTCATCTGTAAGGGGCGTCCATTTCCAGATTGCGGGCGATTTCGGCTTCCCAGCGGTCGCCATTGGCCAGCAGGCGGGCCTTGTCGTAGAACAATTCCTCGCGGGTTTCGGTGGCAAACTCGAAATTCGGGCCTTCGACAATGGCGTCAACCGGGCAAGCCTCCTGGCAGAACCCGCAATAAATGCATTTCGTCATGTCGATGTCATAGCGCGTGGTGCGGCGGCTGCCGTCTTCACGCGGTTCGGCGTCAATCGTGATCGCCTGCGCCGGGCAGATCGCCTCGCACAGCTTGCAAGCGATGCAGCGTTCCTCGCCGTTGGGATAGCGGCGCAGCGCATGTTCGCCACGAAAGCGCGGAGACAGCGGGCCTTTTTCATGCGGATAGTTCAAGGTCACCTTCGGCCTGAAGAAATATTTCAGGCCCAGTTTCAGCCCGCCGATATAATCCATCAGCAGGAAATACTTGGTCGCGCGGGTCCAGTCGAACGTCGCCATGAATTAACCCCCTATCGCCCAGCGGGCATAGGCCCCGCCGAACAGTCCGAAATGCGCCGCAAAAGCCACCAGAACGACCCAACCCAGCGACAGGGGCAGGAACACCTTCCAGCCGATCCGCATCAATTGGTCATAGCGATAGCGTGGTGTAACCGCCTTGATCATTGAAAAGACGAAGAACACGAACAACATCTTGCCGATCATCCACAGGATACCATCCGGCAGGCCCGGGATCGGTGACAGCCAGCCGCCCAGGAACAGGACGGAAATCAAGGCGGTCATCAACACGGCGGCCATCAGTTCGCCGATCATGTAAAGCAGGAAGGGCGTTGAAGAATATTCCACCTGATAGCCGGCCACCAGTTCGCTTTCCGCCTCGGGCAGGTCGAACGGCGCGCGGTTGGTTTCGGCAAGTGCCGAAATCAGGAACAGGAACATCATCGGGAAATGCGGCAGCCAGTACCAGTTGAACAGGCCGTAATCACCCGATTGCGCCCGCACGATGTCCGACAGGTTCAGCGAACCGGTCGAAATCAGCACGCCGATGATGATCAATCCCATTGAAACTTCGTAAGAAATCATCTGTGCCGCTGAACGCAGCGAACCCAGGAACGGGTATTTGGAGTTTGACGCCCAACCGCCCATGATCACGCCGTAAACCTCAAGCGAGGAAATCGCGAAGATATAGAGAATGCCGATATTCAGGTTGGCAATCACCCAGCCATCGGCCCAGGGGATCACCGCCCAGCCGATCACCGCCAGAACGAAAGCGATCATCGGGGCCAGAAAGAACACCACCTTGTCAGCGCCCGCAGGCACGACGACCTCTTTCACGATATATTTGATGAAGTCGGCAAAGCTTTGCAAAAGGCCGAATGCCCCGACCACGTTCGGGCCTTTGCGCATCATCACGGCGGCCCAGATCTTGCGTTCCGCATACATCAGAAAGGCCAGCGCCAGCAGGATGCCGACCGTCACCAACAGGCATTGCCCAAGGATGAACAGGAAAATCCCGAAGTTGGTTTCAAAGAAAAAATGCGCCATTCTCAGTCCATCCTCAAACCGTCGGAATTCCGTCGTCTCTGCAATTGGCCACCACCACTTCGGCGTCCAGTGTCAGCTTGCCTTCGGGCAGTGCGTCCGAGACGGTATAAACCGCATCTCCGCGCCAAAGACCATCCTTCTCGTCAACATTTGTGCGCACATGGCGTGCAAAACCGTAGCCCCGGATCAAGGTATATTCGGCAGCGGCGCATTTCGCATAATCCGCTACGTCCGCCTTGGTGCGGGCCCCCTTCATGACGACATGAAAATTCACCAGGTCACCGTCCAGCAGCATGGTTTCGATGCCCAGATATTCCGGCGTGAAACCCGGAGCCTTTTCGGCCTGCGCGCCCAGGGTCATCTCGCAGGCTGCCAGCCCGCCCAAAAGGGCAAGCGGCATGGCAGCCTTGTTGATGACGTGGTGCAGCATCCGCTTATTCCGCCGCGATCTTGGTTTTGCGGGCGGCGGCATTGGCAGACAGTTCTGCCATCACCGCGGAGGCCCGCGCAATCGGGTTGGTCAGGTAGAAATCATTGATCGCGTTGTTCAAATCCCCCTTGCCCATCTGGCGCAAGGCGATCCGGTTCCAGTCGTTTTCCGCAACCGCGCCGATCTTGCCCAGATGCGGATGCGCCTTGATCAGCGCCTTGCGCAAGGCCGCCAGCGTGTCATAGGGCAGCGTCGCGCCCAGTTCTGCCGAAAGTGCGCGCAGGATCGCCCAGTTTTCCTTGGCCTCGCCCGGTGCAAATCCGGCACGCATTGCCAGTTGCGGGCGGCCCTCGGTGTTAACGAACAGGCCGTTTTCCTCGGTATAGGCGGCGGCGGGCAGGATCACATCGGCCCGGTGCGCGCCCCGGTCGCCATGGCTGCCCTGAT
>JAURMY010000051.1 GCA_030830465.1 Alphaproteobacteria bacterium | reverse complement strand
GTCGGCATCCGCGCCGTGCCGGTGGGCGAAGCGATGATGGCCTGCGTCCTGCTGGACCATGTCTTGCTGCATCGCGGGCAGGTCGGCGAAAATCAGGGCCGGATCGGGTGATCCCGGCCCTGTGCCTGTTCAGCTTTGGGCGGCGTTCAGACCCATATCCATCAGCGCTTTGATCGCCGCTTTGGACGTACCCGCCACGTTGCGGCCCAGTTCCTTGTCGCCCTTCAGAACCAATAAGGTTGAGCGGCGCGGAATGCTGTACTTCGCGGCGATGGCGGAACCTGCATAAATATCCCAGTCGATTTTCACAAAGACCATGGCCTGATCATAGGCGGGGTTTTCGGCGCGCAGGGCTTCGATCGCCCGCCCCTGCGCCCGGCAGGTCACGCACCAGGTGGTGTAGAAATCCACGAAAACGGTTTTGCCCTCGGCCAGAAGGGCCTCGACCACACCGGGTTGATATCGCAGGGTCGCCGCAGCGGATGCGGCCAGTGGCATCAGACCGGCGGCGGCGGTGAGTTGCAGGAAGTTGCGTCGTTTCATGATGTCTCCAGTTTTCAGAATGCGATTGAAAGGTCTTGCAGCCACAGGGGCATATGGTCGAGCAACCAGCCTTCAACGGTCAGGTTGACCCCAAAGATCAGTGACAGCCCGACCAGTAAAAAGATCACACCCATGATGGGCTTGGCGGCTGTTGCGATCCGGCGCAGGCGGCTGTTTCGGCTCAGAACCAGACCGCGAGCGCCGTATCCAAGGCCGACCATCACCGTTCCGATGCCCAGTGCAAATCCGGTCATGATCAGGGCGGCCCGTGCCAGGCTTTCACCTTGCGAGGCCAGGGCGATTGCACCGCCCAATGTTGGCCCGACGCAAGGGGACCAGACCGCGCCCAGCAATGCCCCGCCCAGGGCCATGCCCCACAGGCCCGACCCGTTCACCCGCTCAAACCGGCCATCGGCCTGTGCGGCGAAACCGGCAGTCAGGCGTTCAAACCGCCGCGATAATGGCGGCACCAGCAAGATAAGGCCAAACAGGATCATCAGCGCGGCCCCGGTCTGGCCGAGGACCTGTTCCGTCAAGCCGATGGATCGCCCGACAAGCGCGACAAACAGCCCAAGCGCGACAAACGAAATCCCCATGCCCGCCGCCAGGGCCACCGGGCCCAAGCGGTTTGCGTTCAGCGCGGCACCCAGAACGAAGGGCAAAACCGGCAGCACGCAGGGGTTAATCAGCGTCAGCAATCCGGCAAGATAGGCAAAGAAGATTTCGGCCACGGCGTTTCCCTTGTTCGGGGAAAGGCATATGCCAAAGGCCTATTCAGGTCATTACACGCTTTGGCTGTGACAAGTCACAAACCTGTCAAGCCGGTGTAACAGTCAGGCCTTGGCAGGTGGGCGTTTGGACAGTTGTACCGCCAGAATGCCCGCGGTGACGATGGCAACGCCGATATAATCGCGCAGGTTCAGATGCTCGCCCAACAATATTGCCGCGATGACCACCCCGAAAAACGGGTTCAGGAAATGATAGGTGGACGCCCGGGTGGAGCCGATCCGCCCGACCAGAAGAAACCAGACCCAGGTCGCGGTAAGGCCGGGAACCAGTGTGGTGTAGGTGAAGGCCAGAACCAGCCGCAGCGACCAGGTAACGTGATAGGTTTCCAGCGCGACAGCGGGCACCAGCAGAACAGCGCTGCCGACCAGCATCTGCAACCCGACGATCATCAGAATATTGCCGCCGGACGAGGCCCCGCGCACCACCAGCGTTGCAATGGCAAGGGCCAGCACCCCGATGATGCAAATCGCCAGACCCAGAGGATCGGCGCCTTCGGTCAGGCGGGCGCTCATGATCAGGGCAACGCCGCCAAAGCCCGCGAACAGGCCGAGGATGCCAAGTGGCGCGGTTTTTTCCTTCAGGAATATCCAGCTGAACAGCGCCACCAGCAACGGCATGGAACTGGCGATAATGGCGGCAAGCCCGGCCTCGATCCATTGCATCGCCACAAAGAACAGTCCCAGATAAAGCGCGTTCTGACAGACCCCGAACACCATCGTGTTGATCCACTGGCGGCGGCTTAAATTCATCCTCTGCCCCAGTGCCTTGGCGATGGCGATGGCGATCAGACCGGACAGCAGGAACCGCAGGGACAACGACATGAACGGCGGGGCATCATGCACGATCATCCGGGCCGAAGTGAAGGCGCTGCTCCACATCAGCACAAAGGCCAGTCCCATCAGAACAGAACGGATATCCATGATCGTGCTCCAACAAAAAGGCCGCCACAGGGGCGACCTTTAATGGCTTTTCGTTCCGGCCAGAAGCCCTAAACGAGATCAGGTGTTGATGACGTCTTTCAGCGCTTTGGCGATCGTCACCTTCACGACACGGTCGGCGGGTTTCTTGAACTGCTCGCCGGTTGCGGGATTGCGGACCATACGCTCGGGGCGGGCGCGGCACATGAATTTTCCAAGACCCGGAAGGGTCACAGCGCCGCCTGCGGCGACTTCTTTGGAAACGATCGCACCCAATGCATCCAGTGCCCGGTTTGCCGAGGCTTTGTCGCTGCCGGTGGCTTCGGCAAGGGCGGCGACCAGTTGGGTCTTTGTCATCGGTTTTGTCATTTTCTTGTCCTGTGTTTGTTATACGACCCGTAGGGGTTTATCGGACGCATTTAACTAGATACGGCGGGTCAACTCAATCTTTTGTGTGCTGGAAAATGGCCCCAATCAAGCGTTTTTAGTCCAAATCGGCAAGTTTTCTTGCCCAGTTCCGGAAACCGAGTCGCCTTAGGGGCGCGTAGACCGAACCAAAACTGTCGTTCTGGTGGCAAATCAGACTGGCGTTTCCGCAAGCGAATCCCTGTTTTCAGGCGAAAAGTTCGGCGGGACTGCGCGGATTCCATTGATTTCACCGGGCTTTGACGGGGGTCATGCCCGTTAGCACACAGCGTGAAACCGTGATCTGCCTCAGTTGACCTGCCGTGAATGGCCTTGCCAGAAAGGGGCGCGAAGGTCGCGTTTCAAGACCTTGCCGGCACCTGACAGGGGCAAGGGTTCAGCGCGCAGCTCAACGCTGGTCGGGCATTTGTAATGGGCGATCAGGTCGCGGCAATGGTCGATCACGGCGCTTTCGCTCAGCGTCGCCCCTTTGGCCGGAACAATGATCGCATGGACCGTTTCGCCCCATTTCTCGCTTGGAATGCCGATCACCGCCACCTC
>JAURMY010000011.1 GCA_030830465.1 Alphaproteobacteria bacterium | reverse complement strand
TGCAGGAGGTGCTGGACGATTACGACGGCACGGTTCTGCTGGTCAGCCACGACCGGGATTTCGTGGATCGCGTCGCCTCAACCACCATTGCAATGGAAGGCGACGGTCGGGCGGTTGTCTATGCCGGCGGCTATAGCGATTACCGCGATCAACGGCAGGTCCCCGCCGCCGCACAGCCGCAACCGATGGCGAAACCTGCCGCCCCGCAGGCGCAAAAGCCGAAATCCAAAGCGCAAGGCGGGTTGACCTATGTGGAACAGCACCGCCTGAAAGAACTGCCCGGCGTGATCGAAAAACTGGAAGCCGAGATTGGCAAACTGAACGATCTGCTGGCCGATCCGAACCTGTTCAGCCGCGACCACGCCAAATTCACCAAGGCCAGTCAGGCGCTGGTGGAACGGCAAAGCAAACTGTCCGCCGCCGAAGAGGAATGGCTGGTACTGGAGGAACGGGCCGCGGCGATCTGATCGCGGTTCAAGGCGAATGGGCCGAAGCCTTCAGCCGAAAACCTGCCCGGACATATGGGCAATCGTCCAGATGCCGATCCCGGTCGTCAGACAGCCGATCATCAGTTGCAGCGCCAGATTGGCCTTGGTCAGATAACGGGCGGTGTAGGACAGCGGCAGGGCGATCACCGCCGAAATCGACGCCATGCCCAAAATCGAACCCAGCCCGAACAGCAAGATATAGCCGATCCCGGCAGCGACCGAGTTCAGCGTCGAGGCGGTCACAAGGATCAGCGCCGCAGAACCGGCCAGCCCGTGCATCACCCCGACGGCCAGACTGCGCAAAGCGGCCCCGTCCGGGTGGGCGTGACGGTGCCGGTTGGGGTTGTGGGCGCCGGCGTCGTTCTTGTGGCTGTGCAGATGAAAATGCGCGGTGCCGTCCGCGTGGCGGTGCCGGTGCACATGCACCCGGTCGCGATAGACGCGAAACAACAGATGCGCCCCCAGCCCCACCAGCATGACCCCGACCGCCAGCTCCAGACCGCTTGCCGTGCGGTCCGGTATGGCCCGCCCCAGCGCCAGAACAACGCCGCCGACGATCAGCAGGGTCAGCGTATGGCCGAGGCCCCACATGGCCCCCTGACGCGCGATCCTGCCGATGCCGCGTTCGCCGCTGACAAGGGCCGAAACAGCAGCCAGGTGATCGGCCTCGAACGCATGCGCGACACCGATCAGAAAACCCAGGAACATCAGGGAAAGCATGGAAGGAAATGCCCGCAATCAGCCGGGCCGCATCCTCGCCCGTCGCGTCAATAACCCGCGCCCCTGACCCGCGCAAGAAGCAACGCGACGGGATGAAAGCCGATTTCGACAGAAACGCCCGCCGGAAAGGGCGGGCGCAACTGTCGGGTTCGGCTGGCTTACTGCCAGGTGGTGTAGCCCAGTTTCAGCTTGCGGTGGTTGATCGGGCCGTTGATCGCGTTCATGCGGAACTGGCTGATCCGGCCGGCATTGGTTTTCATGCAGACATAGGTGCCGACCGGGACCGCGGCCAGGGGCACGCGATGGGCCGAAAAGCTGGCGGTTGAACAGCCGCTGAAGCCGCGGTTGGACCCGTCGCCCAGAGCCATTTTCGCGCCATTGCGCGGCTTCAGGTACAGTTGGGTCGGGGTGACCGCCTGAAACCACAGATCAGCCCCCGCTGTGCCGACAACGCCATGATCCAGATCGGCGGTATAGGTCTGTTTCAGCAGGATCGGCCCGGTGGAATAGGTGATCGGGGCCGGTGCCGGTGTGGGGGTGGACGGGCTGGAATTGTGCAGGGCCACCAGGGCAATGGCGCCGATGAACAGGGCGAAGGCCTCTTCGTCGGTCAGGGCCTGTGCGGGGGTTGCGGTAAAACCGGTGGCGGCGACGGCAGCGGCGGCGAAGGTCGAAGTCAATTTGGTCAACATGGTCTTTCCTTTCAAATGGGCTTGGCCCGGGTTCAGGTTTGGTGCGGTGGCGCTGAGGCCGGTGTTTCGATGAACCAAACCTGTGCCGGGGCGGCCATGTTAGGCAATTTCGCAAGGGTGTTATGCGATAACATGCCGCTAATGCATTGATATGGTTCGGTAAACGATCAAAAGAAAATTCCGCGCCGCGGCGGCGCTTGGGGCTTGCATCCGTGGGTCAGGCTGTAAAAACTGCGCCGGAACCCGCGACAAGAAAGTGAATCCCATGTCCCAAGGCCCGCTCCGAGGAATACGAATCGTTGAAATTGCCGGTCTGGGGCCAACCCCTTTTGCCGCGATGACGCTGGCCGATATGGGGGGCGAGGTGATCCGGGTGGACCGCAAGGGGGCAAAGCATCTGTTGGGGATGGACTATGACATCCTGAACCGGGGCCGGGGTTACGTGGAACTGGACCTGAAATCGCCCGGTGATCTGGCCCGCGTCCGCGCCTTGATCAACTGCGCCGATGCCGTGATCGAGGGGATGCGCCCGGGCGTGATGGAACGGCTGGGTTTGGGGCCTGACAGTTTTGCCGCCTCCAACCCCCGGCTGGTCTACGGCCGCATGACCGGCTGGGGCCAAAGCGGGCCGTTGGCCCATGCCGCCGGGCATGACATCAACTATATCGCCTTGTCCGGCGCCTTGCATGCCATCGGCACGCCGGATCAGCCGGTGCCGCCTTTGAACCTGCTGGGGGATTTTGGTGCCGGCGGCATCTATCTGGCCTTTGGCATGGTCTGCGCGTTGCTTGAGGCGAAAACCTCGGGTCAGGGGCAGGTGGTGGATGCGGCAATTGTCGATGGCACGGCGCATCTGATGGCGATGATCTATGGCATGCGGCAGGCGGGCCTGTGGTCGGAACAGCGCGGTGCGAACCTGCTGGACGGGGCGGCGCATTTTTACGGCACCTATCAATGCGCCTGCGGCGGTTATGTGGCAATCGGTTCGATCGAGCCGAAGTTCTATGCC
>JAURMY010000050.1 GCA_030830465.1 Alphaproteobacteria bacterium | reverse complement strand
TCCGGCGCGACAGGTTTCACCGGTTCGCCATTGGCGGCAACATCGACGGTTTGCGCGGACAAAACCTTCGAAAATCCCGCGCCTTTCGTCACAAGGCCGGGGCCTGCCGGTTTTTTCTGCGCCACCGCTTTACCCTCCGGCACGGGGGTTCGCGCGGTTAGCGACGCCAGTAGATCCATTTTCGTGCCCTTCACGTTCTGTTTGCGGCCCTCAAACAATTTCTGAAACTCATTACGAAATATTTACCCGCAAGCCTGAAATTCAGAAAAGTTTTCCAAATCCGAGACAGGCGATGACGCAACCCGTTCAACTGACAGCACCCGCCCCAACCGGGCGCAATCCAAAACAGGCGGCTGATCTTCGGGCCGCGGCAGACAAGCTGGAGGCTGGGTTTATCGCGGAAATGTTGAAATCCGCCGGCTTCGGGAAAAGCCGCGAAAGCTTCAACGGCGGCGCGGGTGAGGACGGTTTTTCGTCCTTTATTGTCAACCTGCAGGCCGAACAGATCGTCAAGGCCGGCGGATTTGGCCTGTCTGAACATATTTTCCAAGCGCTGATGCGGGGGGCCGGCGATGACGCAAAGTAATGTGAACGCCCGGCCTGTCAGTTTGCTTTTGAAGGCGCTGGAGGCAGAGCGGGATGCCCTGAAATCCGGGCGTTTCGATCAGTTGGCCGCTTTGGCCGATCTGATCACCGGACTGACCCTGGAACTCCAGAACGAACCGGGCGCAACACGGCCCGAAGACCTTAGAATGATAAGGGATCATGCCGCGCGGAACGCCCGATTGCTGACGGCCGCACAGGACGGAATCGCTGCGGCCCGGCAATTCATGACCGATGTCATGACCGGCAACGCCGCGACGCAAACCTATGACAAAGCGGGCAAAGTCTCCTCAATACGCGCCCCGCACAACCGGTTGGAACAGCGCAGATAGCCGCTATTCATTTCAGTATTGTCGTGAATTTTCTGTAATTCCTTGAACGGGTTATTCAAGTTTTAAGACCTGCACGTCACGATCGGTCCCAGCATCTGTGAAGGGTGGCGCGGAGCAGGCACTGGGTCCTGTATCCGCAAAAGTCAGAAAGACGAGCCTTCCGCCCACCGGCGGCAAATCGCAATCCGGCGTAAAAGAAACGCCGTTCGTCTAAAGGAATGAACATGTCTAGTATTCTTACCAACACCAGCAGCCTTGTTGCGCTACAAACGCTGAAATCCATCAACATGGGTATGAACAAGACCCAAAATGAAATCTCGACCGGCAAATCCGTCGCCACCGCCAAGGACAATTCCACGGTTTGAATGATCTTGGCGTTCGAGGAATAGGCCCGCTGTGTCTGGATCAGTTGGGTCAGTTCACCCGCCACGTCGGTTGTGGATTCTTCGCGGGCAAAACCGATCACATCCCCTGTCGGGCCGTGTCCCGCCTCCCACAGAAAGAACGATCCGCTTGCCGGCGAAATCTGGTAGGCCTGATTGTCAAGCGCCAGCAGGCCGTTCGGGTTGGGGACATCCACCAGCGGCACCTGATAGATCGTGCGGGTAAAGCCGATATCATAGATCGCGTTGACATAGCCGTTGGCGTCAATTTCAACCGAAGTCAGGTTGCCGACGGGCGAGCCGTCCTTGTTGATCGAAACCGGGGCAAAGGCGTCCGACAATTGTGACAGGCCGTCGGATTGGCCCGGCATGCCGATATTGAGGTTCATCGGCCCGCCCCCGACCGTCAGCGAAATATCCCCGGTTGCGGCGTCATAGGCCCCGCCTGAAACCGTCGCCACCGAGGCGATCGTGCCGCCCGCGCCACGTGTATCGTCAAAGGTCACGGTGTATTCGCCAATGACCGCCCCGGCAGAAGCCGAGTCGGTAATCACCATCGTCCATTCATTCGATTGACCGCTGCCCGGCACCGTTGGCGTGAAGGTGACCCCCAGCGTTTCCGATGTGCCAAGATTGCCATAATATTCTACCGATAAATCAAGGGCATCACCGGATTCCCCCGCTCTTGTGGCTGTGGCGGGCAGGTTGACACCCATGGTGATGCTGGTCGTCGGATCGCCGGCAAACTGGTTAAAATCGACCGCGACAGGTTCCAGCCCGTCTGCTGTGTCGCGTGAATAACTGGGGATTGAGCCGTCCGAACTGGCCGGCCAGCCCATCAGAACAAGACCGCTTTCGGTCCGCAATATCCCCTGATTGTCAGGTCTGAAAGATCCGGTGGTGACCAGCATCAGCGGCAGCGAGGCATCGTTGCCGTCCAGCGCGGTGATTGGTGTTACCGGCAGCATGCCGCGGCCTGCAATTGCGATATCCGTCGGATTGCTGGTGGTGATCAGGGGGCCGGGCGAATCGATATCCCGATGGGTTGAAACCCGAACGCCGCCAGCAGAATAGGCACCATTGCCGTTGTTCAGAACCAGCGAATGAAAATCCGCAACCGCGCGTTTATAGCCGTAGGTCGAGGAATTCGCGATATTGTCCGAGATCGTCGCCAGACGGCTGGCATTGACGTTCAGGCCAGCAACGCCCGCGATCAGTGAGGAAGATATTGTCATTTTGCGCCTTTCTGCAGCAAAAGTCCGGTCGCATGACTATCCCCAACAGCCCTTAACAGGGGCCTAACAATTAGAATGATAGACTTATTTCTGTCCTTCCGGCCCCCGTGACCGCAGCAATACCAGTTCCAGCCGGTTGTTGCGCACGGCCATCGGGTTCACGGTTACAAGTTTACGGTCAGACCAACCGGTCACCCGCTGAATACGCTCTGGGTCAAACCCATCCTCTGCCAGCAAACGCCGCACCACATGGGCCTGCGCCGTGGAAAGATCCCAGCCGGGATTGACTTTCAGCGTGATCGCATAGGACCGCGTGTGCCCGTTAACCGCCAGCGGGTTCGTGGTGATTGCAAAAGTTTCGGCGATCATCGCGATCAGTTTGCGCAGCAATTCCGAGGGTTCGGTGCCCTCGCGCTGGAAAAGCGGTTCGTCGGGCAAATCGAAAATCTCGACGATCAGGCCTTCGTCGGTGACCCGCGTCAGGATGTGTTGCAACAAGTCATCGGCCACGGCGCTTTCGCCGGAGTTGCCGGAAAACATCTTTTGAATCGCTTCAAAGGCGTCGCGATCGCCGATGGATTGTTCCGCCGTTTGGCTGACATCAACCCCGGTACTGCCGCTGGCCTGCCGTTCAATCGACGGTGATTTGTCCGACCCGCCGGTGCCGTTTTGCGGCAAGGCATCCTCTGAAAAAACGCTGTCGCCGCCGAACATCCCTTCGCCGCCGCCGGAAACCCGGTTGACCGGAATCGTCGGGTTGAAATAGTCGGCAATGCCTTTGCGCTGTTTTTCTGTGGTTGCGTTCAGCAGCCACATCAACATGAAAAAGGCCATCATGGCGGTCACGAAATCCGCATAGGCCCCTTTCCATGCGCCGCCGTGATGACCGCCGCCGGCGATCACCTTTTTCTTCTTAACGATTATTGGCGCAAGATTACCTGAATCCGCCATCCGGTTTACCCACCCTCATGTCCTCGGGTGTTTGTTTAACAAACCGGGGTGAACCGGAGTTTAATCCCTAAAATGCAACGGGTTTTGGATGCTCAGCGTTTGCGGATCAGGGTGATTTGAAAGGCGCGGGTTTGTTTGCCGGTTTCGGTATCCGTCAAAAGGTTCGACATTTCGATATTGCCTCCGACCGCCGCCACCAGTTTCAGTTCGGCGGTGATATTGGTGCCGTCTTGATCAATCGGCGCTTTGGTGGCCAGAGTGATCGTATCGTCCTCGCGCCCGCCATTCAGCTCCAGCGCCGTGTTGTTGGCCGCGAATACGACCTTGGCCGCGAACCGCGCCCCGACGGCATCCTGCGCCAGCATCAGGACAACATTGGTGGCACCGCGCGGTGTCACGCATTTCCCGGTCAGATTGACCTGATTCTCACCAACAGATTTTCCAACCATCCGGCACCGCAGCGCCTCAGAGCTGTCCTGACCCAGTTCGGTGACCAGCCCGTCGCCGGAAAACACGCCAAGAAAGCGGTCGGTCACGGTTCCGGCCTGCGATTGGGCCGGGACCGTCAGCAGGATCAACAGGATCAGGTGTCGCAAAAACGTCATGCGGCCAGACTAGGGGCTTCTTTTCCAGAAGAAAACCAACTTAGCAGTGCCGGCAGAACAAAAAGCACGCACATTAACGCGAGCAGGAAAGTCGCCACGCAAAGCAGGCCGAACAAGCGCACCATCGGCATATCGCTGATCTGGGTGGCGATCAGGCCAGCCGACAGAATAACGGTGGTGGTCACCAGAACCGGCCCGATATGGCGCATCGCCTCGACGATTTGCGCGGCGGATACCTTGCGGCCCGAAGATTTTTCTTCAAGCGCGATCCGGTTGAAAACATGGATGGAATCGTCCAGCGCAATACCAAAGGCGATGGTCAGGGCCAGCGCGCTGTTGAACTGGATACCCAGCCCGCCCCAGGTCAGGCCGGCCCCGACAAGCGTGATCGGCAATACGTTCGGGACAATGGCGGCAAAGGCAAAATCGGCCCGCCGGAACCACAGCCCGATCAACAAGGGGCAGGTCAGGGCGGCCAGAAGAAAACTGAAGGTCAACTGCCGGATCATCACATTTGCAAGCGCCGACGACATGACCAAAAAGCCGGTCGGCCGTCCCGGTTTCAACACCTTCAGCGGAACGCTTGTCAGGGCCGTCTCGATGTTTCTCGCGGCGGTCAAAACCTGACCCGATCCCTGATCGTCCACCATCACCATGATCTGAAGCGATGTGCCGTTGTCATTGATCATACGATTGCGAAACCGGCCCGGCAGTTTCTTAAGAATGTCCTGCAACCGTTCGGCCTTGGCGTCCGGGGCCAGGTCCGGCAGTTGCCGGATCAGCGTTTCCAGCGAAATCACGGACTGAACCCCGGCGACGGTCTGTAAGCTGGCGTGCAAGGCCCGCAGGTCCGCCTCGGCCTCTGGGTCAAACGCGGAATGGCCCGGCGCAACCGCCACAGGAACATCAATCGAGGTGATCGGCCCGGTGATCGTTTCAACCTCGGCCATGACCTTTGCGACCGGCAGACTGGGGTCGATGTTTTCCAAAATCCTGTATTTCGCCTCAATCGGATAGAGGGTTGCGATTGAAACCACGCACAAGGCGGCTGCCAGGGCCGAGACGAATTTGAACCGGCGAACCGGACCGCGAAACAAGGCAGCGCCGAAACGCGGCGCCTGCAAAACGGCGGCCTTCACCGGCAAGGCGCGCCGCACGGTTTCAAACCGTCCGGCCAGCAGGAAAACCATCGGATGCAGGAAAACGACCGTCAGCATCGCGATGAATACGCCCACGGCGCCGGTAGCGGCCAGTTGCCGGACAACCGGCGAGTCCGAGATGAACAGGCTGGTAAAGGCAAGAATGGTCGTCAGCGATGTCAGAACACAGGGCCCGGCAATGTCCTTGACCGACCGGATCACTGCGGCCTCAACCGTCTGGCCCATGCCGGTCAGCCGCCTGACCTCATAAGTCATATGAATGCTGTCGGAACTGGCCAGAACCAGTATCAGCACCGGCAAAGCGTTGCTAAGGGCATTGATTGACAGCCCCATCCAGCCAAAGGCCCCAAGACAAAACACCAGTGCCGACATCGGGATGGCGGTGTTCAGGACCGTCACCCAGAAACTGCGGAACAGGGCAAACGACACGATCAACCCCAGCAAAGCGCCGATCAGGTTGATCCTGATCTGATCGGATTTCAGCCCCGAAATGATCTGGTCGCGGATCGACAGCAACCCGGTGAAGCCTATGGTGATATCCGTGCCTGCGGTCATCTTGCCGGCCAGCGCGGTCAATTGCCGAAGGGTGCTCGAACTCCCTTTCATGTCGGCCATCGCCTGTCCCAGTGAAAGCATCACAACCGTCTGCGCGTGGTCTTTGGAAATCACCCTGGACCCGGTGCCGGGCAGGGTGTTCACCGCCGCCAAGGCCGCTTGGACGGCCGCCTCGTCTTGCAGATCAGAGGGCATCAAAGCGACAGGATTACCGGTTGCCGGGTCGTTATGCTGTAAGCTGAACAGTGAAAAAACCGCATCCACCCCGTCCAGAAACTGCGCTTCAAGAACGAAATCCTGCAACAGGGCCAGACTGTCACCGTTCAACCCGTCAGGGGCCGTGAACAGCACGGCAATATCGGTTTCGCTATGGGCGAAACTTTCGGAATTATCCACGTAATCCTGAAAAACCTGACTGTCCGAGGCGAAAACCGACCGCAACCCGTCGTCAAAACCGATCCGGGTGACCCCCAGCAATGACGCAAATGCCAGAGCAAGGCACAGCGCCAACAACGTTTTCGGCCGGCGCACCGAAATCGCAAGAATCGCCCGAATGAGAAACTTCAATAGCTCTGACCTGTAACCGCCGGCGCGTGCTGCCGTTTCTTGTTGTTTCAGTTCATGGCGGCCGTGTTTTTGTACCAGGCCACGATCAGCCGGCGCTCATCGTCTTCCATGAATGACACATTCGCCGGCGGCATCGCATGGGACAGGCCCGCCTGCAAGTAAATCTCGCGGCCACGGGATGCAATTTCGCCTTCTGTTTCCAGCAAGACACCCTTTGGCGCCCGGTGGACCCCCTCATAGACCGGCTCGGTGGCGTGGCACATGGAGCAACGCCCCATCACCACTTCCGCGACTTTTGGAAAGTCATCCGATGCGGCCAAACGGGTGGAAAACGGATCAAGCCGCACCTGTTTTTCGCCGGTCAGAACCGCAGGCACGGTTGAAAGCCACATGATCAGGATGAACAGAACGGTGGTCGCCAGCCAGGTCCAGGTTGGATTGCCCTTGCGGGCATGAACCGAGTTGAAATAATGCCGGATCGTCACGCCCATCAGCACCACCAGACTGGCGATGACCCAGTTGAACTGGGTCGCAAAGGCCAGCGGGTAATGGTTGGACAGCATCAGAAAAATGACCGGCAGGGTCAGGTAATTGTTATGGGTCGACCGTTGCTTGGCGATCTTGCCGTATTTGGCATCGGGCACGCGCCCGGCTTTCAGGTCCGCCACCACAATCCGCTGGTTCGGCATGATGATGAAGAACACGTTCGCCGTCATGATGGTGGCGGTAAAGGCCCCTAGATGCACAAAGGCGGCGCGCCCGGTGAAAATCTGGGTATAGCCCCAGGCCATCGCAACCAGCACCACATAAAGGAAGATCATCAACCGGGTGTTGTCATCGCCAAACCGGCTTTTGCAGATGAAATCATAGATGATCCAGCCCAGCGCGATCGTGGCCATGGATGTAAGGATCGCAACGGTGTTGGACACGTCCCAGACGTTCGGGTCGACCAGAAACAGGCTGGCCCCGCCGTAATAGACCATGCACATCAGCGCAAAGCCCGACAGCCATGTCGAATAGCTTTCCCATTTGAACCAGGTCAGAT
>JAURMY010000049.1 GCA_030830465.1 Alphaproteobacteria bacterium | reverse complement strand
CTGTCCGAACACGCCGATGGCCAGAACGGTCTGGCGCGCCGCATCCTCCACCCAGAACTGGTTGCGGTAGCGCCCGTTCGGGAAACGGTCGCGATGCTCTTCGTCAAAAAGGCCATGATCGCCGCTCAGGACATCGGTCACCCAATCGGTGGGCAGAACCTGCCTTGCGCCGGATTTGCCGCCGTTCAGATAAAGCAGTCCGAACCGCGCAAAGTCCCTGAGACTGGCGCTCAGCCCGCCGCAGGCCAGCCCGTAACCGGCGCGGTCCACGGTGATATTGGCGTCGGTTTCAGCGCCCATCGGCTGCCACAGTTCCTCGGAAATCAGTTGCGGTAGGCGGCGGCCCGATACGCGTTCCATCACATGGGCGACCACATCGGTTTCAATCGAGCGATAGTTGAACCTTGCGCCATGGGGCGCGTCGCAGGCCTTGAGGGACAGGATCTGATCCCAGATGGTTTCGGGCCATTCGATTGAAGGGTCTGATCCCGCCGGGATCGGCTGCCAGCCACAGGCGACCGTGCTTTTGCTGACATCGGCGGCGGCGTCCGTATATTCCTCGGAATAGGTGACCCCGCCGGTCATATCCAGAACGTCGCGCAACGTCGCGCCGTTCCAGCCACAGCCGGCCAGTTCCGGCACATAGGTTTGCACCTGCGCCATCGGGTCAAGCTGGCCCCGTTCGATCATGATCCCGGTCACGCTGGCGGTGACGGATTTGGACACCGATTGCGCCAGATGCACCGTGTCGGCGGTCATGCCGTTGTAATAGCTTTCGTGGATCACCTTGCCGTTCTTCACCACCAGAAACCCGTCGGTATAGGTGTTGTCGAGCATTTCAGCGACGGAAATCGTGTGATCGCCATGTTGAAAACGGATGCCCAGGATGTCCTCGGGGGCGTCGGAAAGGCGCGACACAGGCCCGGCGCCGCGGCTGATATTCGCGGTCGGCACGATCTGGCGCACATGTTGCATTGACCAGCGGTTCCAAGGCGGGCTGTGCCAGTCCTCGGGCGGCACACGCCATTCTTTTGGTGGCGGCGAGCCCTGCATGATCGGTGGTCTGGTGTCGGAATTCTTGTAGGAGGCCATGTTCACCTCAAAAAAAGCCCGGCCCTTTGGGGGGCCGGGCCTGTTTGGCTTATTTCTGAAGTTCGGTCCAGATCTTGGTGTAAAGCTCGGTCACCTCTGACGGGCAGGTCGGAACGAACACGCCTTTGGAGGCGAACTCGGCCGGAACCACGTCTTCGGGTGCGGTCTTCATGTCATCCGGCATGAATGCGTCCGAGCCTTTGATGCCGTTGGAATAGCGGGCAAAGGCCGAGATCATCGCGGCATTTTCCGGGTCCATGATGAAGTTCTGGAACAGTTTGGCGTTTTCGACGTTCTTGGCGTCTTTCAGAACAGCAACCGAGTCCATCCACAAAGGATAGCCTTCTTTCGGATAGCCATAAACGACCGCCGGGTTCTGCAGGCGCGACCGGAAGGTTGACCCGTTCCAGTTGACCGAAGCGGCATAGTCGCCGTTGGACAGCTTTTCGGTGGTGCCATAAGCGATCGAAATCCATTTCGGTTTGGCAGCCATCAGACCGTCACGCACCTGTTTCAGCAGGGCAAGGTCGCCCGAGCAAGGCGTGCCGCCGTAATACATGATCGCGAGGGTCATGATATCGGCCATTTCCGGCACCACGTTCACTTTGCCGACCAGCTCTGCCGGCGGGTCCATGAAGATGGCGGAGGTGTTGGGATCGCCCTTATAGGTGTTGGTGTTCACCGCAACACCGGTTGAGCCCCACTGCCACGGAACCGTATAGTGACGGCCGGGGTCCCAATCAGGATTGGACCAGGTCGGATCGACGTTCTTGAAGTTTTCCATCTGGTCCGGGCGGGTTTCCATCAACAGGCCTTCGCCGATCCAGATCGGCACAAACCCGTTGGTCGGAACCACGATGTCAAAGCCCTGACCGCCGGCCTTGACCTTGGCCAGTGCCGCGTCATTGCTGTCGTAATCAGTGATGGTCACCTTGACGTCATACTGTTTTTCGAACTTGGCGATCATTTCGGGGCTGGTGTAGTTGCCCCAGTTGAAAATGTTCAACTCGCCCGCTGCGAAAGCAGCGCCGCTGGTCAGGGCCATCGCGGCCCCGGCCATTAAAGTAAGAACAGTTCTTTTCATAGTACTTCTCCCTTGTTGCGCCCGTGCGGGCAGTGGTTGGTGTTGGTTCAAGTGCTGTCCTTGCGCCCGGTCAGGGCAAAGAACAGTCCGACGAAAAAGATGCTGACAACCAGCGAAACCGCTGAAATCGCATTGACTTCGGGCGTGACCGCGCGGCGCATCTGGCCCAGCATGAAGGTCGGCAGGGTTTCCTGCCCGGCGGATTTCACGAATTCGGTGATCACCACGTCATCCAGCGAAATCACAAAGGCCAGCATCATCCCGGCGATAATCCCCGGCCACATCAGCGGCAATGTGACCCGCCGGAAGGTCATCCAGGGTGAGGCGTAAAGATCCGCCGCGGCGGTTTCCAGGGTCAGATCCATGCTTTCCAGTCTGGCACGGATCGGCAGATAGGCAAAGGGAATGCAAAAGGCGGTATGGGCCACAATCAGATAGGCCATGCCGGTATAGTTGGTGGCCACCTTGATCATCGCAAAGAAGATCAACAGGGCAACGGCGGTGACAATCTCGGGCACCATCAGTGGCCGGTTGATCAGCGCGTACTTGATCGTTTGATCCTTGAAATCATTGGTTCTTGTGGTGGCCTGCCCCGCCATCGTTGCGTGAATGGTGGCCAAAGTCGCTGCG
>JAURMY010000428.1 GCA_030830465.1 Alphaproteobacteria bacterium | reverse complement strand
GGTCCAGTTTTCGCCCTGCGGGACCGACTTGACCATCATGTAAATCAACAGGATGGCGAAGATCAGGACGACCAGAGCCGTGATCCCGCTTGAGCCGATGCCGATCGTCGTTTCCATGAAATCCCCCGATTGTCGCTGTTTTGGCATCAGTTGCGTGCCAATAGCAGGATTATGGCATTTTATTTAGATGTTGTAAGGGGTTTTTCAATAGACCCAACTTGCTAGTTGGCATCGCCCGGCAAGCGAAGTATGTTTCGTTAACCAAAAAACAGGCAATCGAGGGCCTAACGGATGAGCAGACTGGACCGAGAGGCGGAACCGCAGTTTTCGCAGCCGGTACGTCAGATTCTGACGATGCTGATCGTGATCGGGCTGGTGGGCACTGGCACCTGGTTCATTGTGCCTTTTGTTGCGCCGGTTTTCCTGAGTTCACCCTATCTGAACGGTTTCATCGCGGCGGTGTTCGTTTTGGGCGTGGTGGCCTGTTTCTGGAACGTGCTGGGCCTGATCTCGATGGTCAACTGGATCGAAGGCTTTGCGATGAACCGGGCCGGGCATGAATTTGTCAAGCCGCCCCGGTTGCTGTCGTCGCTGGCGACTTTGCTGCGCTCGCGCGGTGCCAGGATGCAGATCAGCGCCTCGTCTTCGAAATCCATTCTGGATTCCATGGCAACGCGGCTTGATGAATCGCGCGAAATTGTGCGCTATATCATCAACCTGCTGATTTTCCTTGGCCTTTTGGGTACGTTTTACGGCCTGGCCACCACGGTTCCGGCGGTTGTGGAAACCATCCGCTCGCTTGCCCCGGCGCAGGGCGAGGGCGGGGTGGAGGTGTTCGGCCGCCTGATGACCGGTCTTGAAAAACAGCTGGGCGGCATGGGGACGGCCTTTGGATCATCCTTGCTGGGCCTGGCCGGTTCGCTGGTGGTGGGGCTGCTGGAGTTGTTCACCGGTCACGCCCAGAACCGGTTCTACCGCGAACTTGAAGAGTGGATGTCGACAATCACGCGGGTCGGGTTTTCCTCCGGCGACAGTGACGGCGAGGGTGCCGGCAGCTTTGACAGCGGCGCATCCGATATTGCCTTTCACCGCATGGCCGAAAGTGTCGAGGAGTTGCACAAAACCTTTATCCGGGCCGAGGATATCCAGTCGGAAACCGCGGAACGGATCGCCACCCTGACGCGGGTGATGCAGGACCTGTCAAAGAAAATCGGTGGCGGCACAGATGAGGGACCCGCCCGCGCCATGGCGACCGAGCAAAACGAAATCCTGTCCCGGATCGCAGATGGGCAGGAACGGGTGGCTGCGTTGATCTCGGCCCAGACGGAAGAGCCGACCGACGCGGAAAGCCGGATGCGCCTGCGCAGCATTGATGTGCAGTTGCTGCGGATTCTGGAAGAAATGTCGGCAGGCCGACAGGATACGGTGGCCGAGTTGCGGGCCGATATCGCCGCTTTGAACAAGACCATTCGCGGCCTGAACCGCAAACCGCCGACAACCCCCGGCCAACGCAGCGGGGGTTAAGGCATGGCCTCAATCCGGCGCGGCAGCAGCGGGGGATTCAGCGCCAGCATCTGGCCGGGCTTTGTCGATGCCATGTCGGCATTGTTGTTGGTTCTGATGTTCGTTCTGACGATTTTCATGATCGTGCAATTCATCCTGCGCGAAACCATTTCGACACAAGACACGCAGCTGAATTATCTCAGCCAGCAAGTTGCCAGCCTGGCCGAGGCGCTTGGGCTTGAACAGCAGAAATCGGATGGGCTGGAAACCGAGGTTGCCACGCTGGGCGGTGAACTTGACAGCGCCAAATCGCAGGCCGAGGTGCAGAACGCGCTGATCGCCACGCTGTCACAACAGACAAAAAATCAGGCGGCCAAGATCACCGAATTTCAGGCCCAGGTCAGCAGTTTTGAGGCCCAGGTTGCATCCTTGCTGGCGGAAAAGAACAAGCTGGTTGCGGACAACACGCAACTGGCGGAAACGGTGGACGCGTCGCAAAAGGAAAACGTCGTGCTGACGGCCCGGATTTCAGAGGCCGAGGCCGCCAACTTGCGGGTGATGTCGGAAAAGGAGGCCCTGCAACTGGCACTGGCCAAGGCGCGGGAGGAAATCGACGCCTCGACCGAGCAGGCCCGTCTGGCCGCTGCCAAGCGCGAGGCGCTTGAGGCGCTGATCGAACAGGCCAAGGCTGATCTGACCGCCAGGGATGTGTCGCTGCAATCCGCGCTGGCCGCCCTTGGCGAAACCCAGGCGACACTGGGCAGCACCAAAGCGGATCTTGAAAAACAACTGACCCAACTGGCGGCCGATCTGGCCGCAAGCAAGGCCGCGCATCAGGATGAGGTCAAAACCGTTGCGGAATTGCAGGCGCGGCTTGATGTGCTGGAAAAAGGTCTGACCCATAGCGAAAAAGAACGGCTGGCGATTGAAGCGGCGGCGGCGACCCTGAAGGCGCAGTTGGAGGCCGCACAATCCACACTGACCGAAGAGGAAAAGGCAAAGCTGGCCGAGGCTGCGGCCGCAGAGGCCTTGCGCAAACGTCTGGCAGACACCG
>JAURMY010000427.1 GCA_030830465.1 Alphaproteobacteria bacterium | reverse complement strand
TGCGGCGGATATCAGGCGTCATTTCGGATAGCGGCACGTTGAACATCTGGCTGGCGGTCAGGGCGTGAATGTCGATCCCGTCGCGAAACGCCTGTTTCAACTCCGGTATGTCAGCGATATGCGCCAGGATTCGCAGTTCAATCTGGCTGTAATCCAGCGACAAAAGCACATTGCCGGGTTCAGCCACAAAGGCCTCGCGGATGCGGCGGCCTTCTTCGGTGCGCACCGGGATGTTTTGGAGGTTGGGATCGGTCGAAGCCAGCCGGCCGGTGGACGCACCCGAAATCACATAAGAGGTGTGGACCCGCCCGGTATCCGGGTGAATGTGATCCTGCAACGCATCCGTATAGGTCGATTTCAGTTTTGCCATCTGCCGCCAATCGAGCACCCGCGCCGGCAGTTCATGACCTTCAGCGGCCAGATCCTCCAGCACATCGGCCCCTGTGGCATAGGCATCGGTCTTGCCTTTCTTGCCGCCCGGCAGGCCCATCTTGTCAAACAGGATCTCGCCCAGTTGCTTGGGCGAACCCACGTTGAACGGTTGACCGGCAAGGGTCTGAATCTCATCCTCAAGCCCTGCCATTTTCTGCGCAAAGTTGTTGGACATCCGGCTCAGGTGATCGCGATCCACCTTGATCCCGTGCATTTCCATTTCGGCCAGCACCGGCACCAGCGGGCGTTCCAGCGTTTCATAGACCGTGGTGACCTGCGCGCGGTGCAGATCGGGTTTGAACCGCTGCCAGAGGCGCAGGGTTATGTCGGCGTCTTCGGCGGCATATTTCACCGCCTCTTCCAGCGGCACGCGGTCAAAGGTGATCGCGGATTTGCCGGTTCCCAGCAGAGGCTTGATCGGGATCGGTTGATGGCCGAGATATTTCTCGGACAGAAAATCCATGCCGTGATTGTGCAAGCCGCCATGCATTGCATAGGACATCAGCATCGTGTCATCAATCGGCGCGACCCTGACCCCGTAGCGCGCAAACATCTTGGCGTCGTATTTCATGTTCTGGCCGATTTTCAGGATCGCGGGATCCTCAAGCACCGGTTTCAGCATCTCAAGTGCGATTTCGGTCGGCAATTGCCCCGGAATCAGATTGCTGCCGCCAAACAGATCGCCCTCGCCGTCCTTGTGGATCAGCGGGATGTAACAGGCCTGTCCCGCCTCGACCGACAGGCAAATCCCCACCAGTTCGGCGCGCATTTCGTCCAGACCGGTGGTTTCGGTATCGACGGCAACATAACCACGCGCGCTGATCCGGTCGATCCAGGCCTGAAGGGCCGCCGCATCGCGAACACTTTCATAATTCGCCGCGTCAAAGGGGATCTGTGCGGGCGCAGCCGCACCGCTTTCGGCGGGGCTCGATGCCCCGTCGGAAGCGACCTCAGAGATCACGGGCGCTGCGACACCCAATTTGGCAGCGATCCGGCCCGTCAGCGTGCGAAACTCCATTTCCGCCAGAAAGGCCAGCAGGTCATCGGCCACCGGTTCGTGGATTTCCAGATCTTCCAACGTCAGATTGAGGGGGGTGTCGGTTTTCAGCGTCACCAGTTCCCGGCTGACCCTGATCTGGTCGGCGAAATTGATCAGGGTTTCCCGGCGTTTGGGTTGTTTGATCTCCTCGGCCCGCGCCAGCAGGGTTTCCAGATCGCCATATTCCTGGATCAGCAACGCCGCCGTTTTGATCCCGATCCCCGGCGCGCCGGGCACGTTATCGACCGCATCGCCGCACAGGGATTGCACGTCGATCACCCGGTCCGGGCGCACGCCGAATTTTTCCTCGACCTGTTCAATCCCGATCTTTTTGTTTTTCATCGGGTCCAGCATTTCGATGCCGTCCCCGACCAGTTGCATCAGATCCTTGTCTGAGGAAATGATCGTGACCTTGCCGCCCGCGTCGCGGCCCTGCACGGCCAGGGTGGCAATGATGTCATCGGCCTCAAATCCCTCCACCTCGATCTGCGGCAGGTTGAAGGCCCTGGTTGCCACCCGCATCAGCGGAAACTGCGGCACCAGGTCTTCAGGGGCCGGGGGGCGTTGGGCCTTGTAGGCGGGATAAATGTCGCTGCGGAAGGTCTTGCCCTTGGCATCGAACACCACCGCCACATGGGTGGGCGCATCGGCGCCTTTCTGGTCCTCAACGAACTTGAACAGCATGTTGCAGAACCCGGCCACGGCCCCGACCGGCAGACCGTCGGATTTGCGCGTCAGCGGCGGCAGGGCGTGAAAGGCGCGGAAGATAAAGCCCGAACCGTCAATCAGATGCAGGTGATGGCCCTTGCCGAAAGTCGTCATGTTCCGGCCTCCCCAGCCATTGTTCGGCCCCTTCAGGCCAGTTCGTCAGGCGGGCCGGCCCCGGATCAATGCCCGCCTTTTGCGCCTTCGGCCAAGATATAACGCTTGTCGCAATAGGGGCATTCGACCCAGCCTTTGTCGGCCGGAATGCTAAGCCAAACACGCGGATGCCCGCCGGCGCCACCGTCACAGGCAACCCGGTTGGACGAAACGGTTTCGGTTTCTGGCGCGTCAAGGGACATCATAGGCTCCGTCAATTCTGGCGGGGCGAATTGACCCCGGACTGGGGGGCATGATAGCGAACCCCGGTGCGCAATCGCAAGAGGCTGAACGGCGCAAAGGGCAAAAGATGACCGAAAACGCAATCACCATCCGAAACCTGAAAAAGACCTATGCCGGCAGCCGCAGTTCCGGCCCGAAAGAGGCGTTGAAAGGGATTGACCTGAACATTCCGAAAGGTTCGATTTTCGGCCTTCTTGGCCCGAATGGCGCGGGAAAATCCACCCTAATCAACATCATGGCGGGTTTGGTGTTGAAAACCTCGGGGTCCGTGCGGATCTGGGGGTTTGATCAAGACATCAATCCGCGCCAGTCCCGCGCCTCGATCGGTGTCGTGCCGCAGGAACTGAACCTTGACGCCTTTTTGACCCCGCGCGAGTCTTTGGACCTGCAGGCCGGTCTTTACGGCGTTCCCAAATCCCAGCGGCGCACCGATGAAATTCTGGCGGCGATCGGGCTTGCGGACAAGGCCGGGGCCTATTCCCGTTCCCTGTCGGGCGGAATGCGGCGACGCTTGCTGTTGGGCAAGGCCCTGGTTCACTCGCCGCAGGTTCTGGTGCTGGATGAGCCCACCGCCGGGGTTGATATCGAACTGCGCCGCATGTTGTGGGACTATGTCCGCCACCTGAATGCCGAAGGTGTAACCATCATCCTGACGACGCATTACCTGGAAGAGGCCGAGACCATGTGCGATGAAATCGCCATCATCAACCATGGTGAAATCGTAGCCCAGGACAGCACCAGCAATCTGATCGGCACGATGGATGCCAAGACATTGGTTGTCACACCCACGGGGCCTGTCGGCGCGGTCAGCCTGCCCCGCGGCGTCACGCAAGAGGCGCGCGATGGCGGCGTATTGGCCTTCACCTATTCCCGTTCCAAAGTGAAGGTCGGGGACATCCTTTCGGCCTTGTCCGCGGCCAATGTGACGATCCGGGATATCGCCAGTGAAGACCCGGATCTGGAAGACGTGTTTGTGGCACTGACCAGCGGTCCGAGGGGGGGCGAAAAGGTCTAACCTTCGGCCCGGACGATACGCAGCTGATAGCAGTTGTTTGACGCAGCCCGCACATGGGCATAGGCAACATCTTCGCGCCCCAAAAGCACCGCGGCGGCGGCGGCGATATCTGCCCGCGGCGTCACCTTACCCGTGCCATAGATAATCCGGTCCTGCACTGAATATCCGCGCAGGATGTAACTGGGACTGTTCAGTATTTCCGGCAAATCCACGCTGTCGCCACCCCGTGCGCAGGGATCTGCGCACAGGAATATCGGGCCGGTTTCCGCATAGGGTTGCAGGTTCGGAAAAGGCC
>JAURMY010000426.1 GCA_030830465.1 Alphaproteobacteria bacterium | reverse complement strand
ATTCCGACCCGGCTGATCTGTTTTTCCGACGACGTGGACGGGATGCGCAAGGTGCCCGGCAATGTACCGAACCCGGAAAAACTGACCGAGCATCTGCAAAGACCGCTGACCAGCGTGCCGGACCCGTTTGGGGAATATGAAAGCTTTGGCCACCATAACAACGCCATGCTGCGGCGTTTTCTGGATACCTTCGGTTTCCAATACGAATTCATCAGCGCCACCGAATTTTACCGCACCGGACAGTTCGACGAAATCCTGTTGCGCGCGGCGGAACGCTATGACGCGCTGATGGAGGTCATGCTGGCCTCGCTGCGCGAAGAACGTCAGCAGACCTATTCGATTTTCCTGCCGATCCATCCTGAAACCGGACGGGTCATGTATGTGCCGATCAAGAAAGTCGATGCCAAGGCCGGAACCATTACGTTTGACGATGAGGACGGCACCGAAATGACCCTGCCGGTGACCGGCGGCCATGTGAAGTTGCAGTGGAAGCCCGACTTTGGCGCGCGCTGGGCGGCATTGGGGGTGGATTTCGAAATGTACGGCAAGGATCACAGCACGAATACCCCGATCTATGACCGGATATGCGAGATTTTGGGCGGCAAGAAACCTGAACATTTCACCTATGAACTGTTTCTCGATCAGAACGGCGAAAAGATCAGCAAATCCAAGGGCAACGGCCTGACGATTGATGAATGGCTGAGCTATGCGTCGCCTGAATCGCTAAGCTATTTCATGTTTCTGAAGCCGAAAACGGCCAAGCGGATGTATTTTGATGTGATCCCCAAGGCGGTGGACGAATATCATCAGCAATTGCGTGCCTATGTCGATCAGGACGACGACGCGCGGGTGAACAATCCGGTCTGGCATATTCATGGCGGCAACCCGCCCGTCAGCAATATGGTCGTGCCCTTTGCGATGCTGCTTAATCTGGCCTCGGTGGCTTCGGCAAAGGACAAGGCCGGGCTTTGGGGTTTCATTCGGCGCTATGCGCCCGAGGCCTCGCCGGAAACCCACCCGGATCTGGATGCTGCGGCCGGGTTCGCGTTGAAATATTTTGATGATTTCGTTGCGCCCGAGCGCCGGTTCCGCGCCCCGGATGAAAAAGAACGCGCGGCCTTGCTGGATCTGGTTTCGCGGTTGAAATCCTGGCAGGGCGGGCAGGATGGCGATGCATTGCAGACCATGGTGTTTGCGGTCGGCAAGGACCACGGGTTTGAACCGCTGCGGGACTGGTTCAAAGCGCTTTATGAGGTTCTGTTGGGGGCGTCACAGGGCCCGCGCTTTGGCGGCTTTATCGCGCTTTACGGGGTTGATGAAACCATCGCCCTGATTGAAAAGGCATTGGCGGGCGGTCTGACCTCGTGACTTTGTGATTTGACCCAACGACCGGTTTGTCGGAGCCTTGTCCACGCAACGGGAGGGTTCGCGATGAAAGGTCTGGTGCTGTGGTTGTTGATGGCGCTTCCCGCGTCTTCCGCCTTTGCGGATGCAACTGTCGGGCAATCGGCGGTGCAAGAGGTGATCACCCAACAGTTTGAGGCTTTCCGGCAGGATGACTTTAGCCGCGCCTTTGATTTTGCTTCGCCGGTCATCAAGGGTCTTTTCCAGACACCCGAAAATTTCGGCCAGATGGTGCGACAGGGCTACCCTATGGTGTGGCGGCATTCCGGGGCGGTGTTTCTGGATTTTCAGGACATCGGCGGCAGAATGGTCCAAACGGTCGAGGTGACAGACCCGGCCGGTCAGCGGTTCTTGCTGGGTTATGAGATGGTCCAGACCGAGGCCGGATGGCGGATCAACGGTGTGGCTTTGCTGAAGGCGAAGGACGTGGGTGTCTGACAGCTTGTCGCGGCCTTCAATTCAAACGGTCATTGAGCATATTGCGTTAAACTTGCGCCACCAAACGCTGCCTGAAATCAAAGATTTCGACGCGTTAGGTGATGCAATTTACGCCAAGAATACCGCAATTCGCCTTAGGCGGTAACGGCGGCGGGCCAAAAACAACCCGCAAACAGTGGCAAAGCAGCGCCGGAACAACGGGATTTCCCCGAGTCTTCATCATTTGTTTACCGCGTTCTGCTAGAGAACCGGCTGACGGTTTATTTTGACCGCTGGCACCACGTAGATTTTCAAGCCCCCCGGGGCCGCAACGTTTTTGGGTTGCGAGCCGGTATTTTAAGACGAAAGGAATTTTCATGAACAAGGCAATCACGGACGGAATCGATCTGATGCCGCCGAAGTTTGAGGCGGGTTTGTCGGTTTGGTCGGATCAGGACGGCACGCCCGGCTCGACCACCTATCAGGGTGCCGCAAACGCTGCGCTGGTGCCTTCGGATGGCGACTTTGGCGCCTGCCTTGAACTTTACAAGACACAGGCCACGCAAAAGCTGCGTTATATGGGGGAAACGCCGATCCTGCCGGGCTGTTACCTTCAGGTCAAGGCCCGCATCAAAGCCATGAGTGGCAACCTTCCGACCGTTCGCATCGCCGCCTGGGCCGGTGCGGCGGGGGGCGCCCATGTTTCAGGTCTGCAGGAAACCGGGCCCGAAGTGACCCTGACCGGTTACGGCGATATCGTTGAAGTTTCCGCGATTATCGGTGTCGGCACCCGAACCGGTGTCGATATGAGCTGGGGACGGGAGCCGATCTATGGCCATTTCGGTCTGGATATGACCGGCAACAATGGCGGCGTCGTGCGCATTGAAAGCATCGAGATTGAGGATGCGACGCATATTTTTCTGCGCAATCTGATGGATTGGGTGGATGTGCGCGATTTCGGTGCCATCGGCGATGGCGTGACAGACGACAGTGCGGCCTTTGAGGCGGCGGATGCGGCGGCGGGCGGCGGCGCGGTCGTCGTGCCCGAGGGGACGTTTTATCTGGCGTCCAATGTCACCTTTGAATCCAAGGTCCGATTTGACGGCACCGTCATCATGCCTGACAGCGCCCGCCTGTCGCTGACCCGGAATTTTGATTTCCCAAGCTATGCCGATGCCTTTGGGGATGAAGTCACCGCGCTGAAAAAGGCGTTTCAGGCCCTGTTCGCTTTCACCGATCATGAATCTTTGGACATGTGCGGACGCCGCGTTGCCTTGAGCGAACCGCTGGATGTTCATGCGGCGGCCTATAATGTGGACACTTTCGCCAACCGGCGCGTTCTGAAAAACGGTCAGCTTCAGGCGTTGGACGGTCCGGGTTGGGACGACGAGGTGGTCACCTCGGTGGCTACCTATTCCACCACCAATGCGACGCGCCTGTCCGATGTTGCGAATGTGGCGCAGATTCCGGTCGGCTCGCTGGTGACCGGCACCGGTGTTGGCCGTGAGGTTTATGTCGAAAGCAAGAACGTTGCCGCCGGTATCGTCTATCTGAGCCAGCCTTTGTGGAACGCGCCGCCCAGCCAGACCTACACCTTCCGGCGTTTCAAATATCTGTTGGATTTCAGCGGCTTTGCCAACCTGAAGCGGTTTTCGATCGCCGATATGGAGTTTCTGTGCCAGGGCTACGCCAACGGGTTGATGCTGCCGACAGACGGGCTGGCGTTTCAGGTCAGGGATTGTTACATCACCTCGCCGCGCGACCGGGGGATCACGTCGACCGGTCAGGGCTGTTCCGGCCTGCAACTGGACCGCAACCAGTTTCTGTCCAACGAACAGTCGATGGACGCGCAAGACCGGCAGTCCATCGCGTTCAACGTGAACGTCAATGACGCCAAGATCCGCGAAAACCGTGCCGTTCGTTTCCGCCATTTCGGCGTCATGGCGGGCAGCGGTCATATCATTCTGGGCAACCATTTCTTTCAAGGCGACACGGCAACCAACGGGTTGCGCACAGCCGGTCTGGTGTTGACGGACACCAACTGCAAATCCCTGATCAACGGGAATTATATCGACAATTGCTTTATTGACTGGGGCAACGAGCATGACGCCACGCCCGACGGGTTGAATACCTTTTCCTTTGGCGGCCTTTCGGTGACCGGCAATATTTTCACCTCCAGCAATTCGGCCCCCTGGTTCCGGTTCCTGCAGATCAAGCCACATGGGGCGAACCATTTCATCAATGGCCTGGTCGTGACCGGAAATATCTTCAAGCACACCGGCGGTGGCACGCTGGAACGGTTTGATCTGGTTGATGACAGCATCGCCGGGCTTGAGGTGCAGAAATTCCAGAACATCACGATCGAGGGCAACACCTACAACAACATTGATCAGCGCACGATCAATCCGGTGACTCTGGAAATGGAAGAAGCCAGCGCAACCAAGCTGTGGGGCCATGATTTCGCGGAATATATGCCGTTTGGCGGCAAGGCCCGCCATGTGGTCGCGATCATGCCGCATAATGAGATCAAGAACGCTTCCGGCGGCGGGGTCTATACCCTGCCTTATGCGGTGCCATCTTTGGGCACCAACGGGACCGAGATCAAGTTGCATTGGTCCGAAGATGTCGCCGGCAAGGCCTATGTAACGGTCAGGACCGACACCAGTTGGTAAGCGGTCGGGAAATCGGGAAAGGCGCGCTGACAACGCGCCTTTTTGTTGGGCGGGCTCAGGTCGCGCGGCCGGGATGGCCGCAAGAATTCGGGTCCGATGAAAAAGTACAGGACCGAATTCACGCGGTAAGTCTGGCAATTGGCATTCCGGTTCAATCCGTGTACTAGTGCCGCGAATTGCCCTAGATCCATGGCCTGCCTCGATGACCGTTACCCGTTTTGCGCCTTCTCCCACAGGATATCTGCATGTCGGAAACCTGCGGACCGCCCTGTTCAACTATATGATCGCGCGCAAGTCCGGCGGCACCTTTATCCTGCGGCTGGATGACACCGATCCCGAACGCAGCAAGCAAGCCTATGCCGACGGGATCAAGGAGGATCTGGAGTGGCTGGGCCTGACCTGGGACCGGGTTGAAACCCAGTCGTCGCGGCTTGACCGTTATCAGGCCGCTGCCAACAAACTGCGCGCGGCCGGGCGGTTTTACGAATGCTTTGAAAGCCCGGTTGAACTGGACCTGAAGCGCAAGAAACAACTGAATATGGGCAAGCCGCCGGTCTATGACCGGGCGGCGCTGGCGCTTAGCGACGCCGACAAGGACCGGCTGCGGACGGAACGCGGCGGTTACTGGCGCTTTATGCTGAACCAGTCGCGGATTGAATGGACAGACGGCATTCTGGGCGATCTGTCGATTGATGCCGCCAGCCTGTCTGATCCGGTTCTGATCCGCGCCGACGGTCAGGTCCTTTATACTTTGGCGTCGGTCGTGGATGACACCGAAATGGGGGTGACCCATGTTGTGCGCGGTTCGGACCATGTGACCAACACGGCAACCCAGATTCAGATCATCGAGGCCCTGGGCGGCGGACGGCCCAGTTTTGCCCACCATTCGCTGCTGACCGGCCCGCAGGGTGAGGCCCTGTCCAAACGGTTGGGCACGCTGGCGCTGCGCGATTTGCGCGCCGCCGGGATTGAACCGATGGCGCTTTTGTCTTTGATGGCGCGGCTCGGCTCGTCGGATCCGGTGGAATTGCGCGGCTCGCTTGATGAGTTGATCGCGGGGTTTGACCTTGGCCATTTCGGCGCAGCCCCGACCAAGTTCGATGTCGAAGACCTGAAACCTTTGACCGCGAAATATGTTTCCGGCCTGCCAGTGGCGCAAATGCAGACCGAACTGGCAAGCATCGGCGTGCCTGCAAACATCGCTGCGCCCTTCTGGGAAGCGGTGCGCGAGAATTGTGCAACCCGGGCTGAAGCCCTCCAGTGGTGGGACCTGTGCCGCCTTGGCGCCGATCCGGTGATTGCGGCGGAGGACAGGGACTTTATCGTTGAGGCCATGGCTTTGCTGCCGTCAGGTCCTTTGGGCGACACTGCCTGGGCCGATTGGACCAATGCGGTGAAAGCTGCGACGGGCCGCAAGGGCAAGGGACTGTTCATGCCATTGCGTCTGGCGCTGACGGGGCTGGATCACGGGCCGGATATGGGCCGTCTGCTGCCGCTGCTTCAGGTTATCAAGGCGCGGGGATAGGCCGATCCCGTCGCCCGTAGCCCGGTGAAATCATCTGCCGGGCAGACGCTTGACCGCAAGGTCATCCAACATCTGGTCAATCAACCGGCGCAGGTCGGGGGCCAGCGGCGTTGTGCGCGGATATAAAGGGGCGTTCCGGTCATTCAGCACCGGGGAATCCCAGCCGTCGGTGCTGTGGAAAAAGGCGACGGCACCGTCGCGCCCGAAGACCTGAAAATAGCCGGTAACGACAGTATCAAGATAGCTGTGCAGGATCGGATGGCGCACCGTTGGGGCGGCGTCATCGGCGGGCCGGGTCTTATAGACCTGAACCGAGATCGGTTCGGGGTGGTCATGGGCGAT
>JAURMY010000425.1 GCA_030830465.1 Alphaproteobacteria bacterium | reverse complement strand
GGTCTTAGCCTTCGATCCACCAGCGCTCAGCACATTTCAGACCATCAAGGTCGAATGTGGTCGAACGGACATCCGGTTGGCCAACCTTTTTGCTGACGCCCGAGATATAGTTCGCGAACATCGGCACAAGCGCGCCACCGTCGTCGTTGACCAGTGTCTGGCACTCGTAATACATCGCCTGACGCTTGGCATCATCAAGTTCGGTACGGGCGGCGCGGACCAGACCGTTGAACTTGTCAGCCGACGGGGTGCCCTTCCAGGCGGTGTCGTTCCACTCGGTGTCGTCGGTATAGGCCGCCGAATACATCCAGTCCTGGGTCGGGCGACCGCCCCAATAACAGGCTGACCAGCCCTTTTTGTTCCAGACGTTGGACCAATAGCCGTCCGACGGTTCCCGCACCACTTCGACATCAATGCCGCATTCCGCGGCGGATGCTTTGATCAGCTGCGCTGCGTCAACGGCACCGGCAAAGGCGGCGTCGGCGGCGGACAGTTGGATGGCGCCGGAATGCCCGGATTTCTTATAGTGGAATGCCGCCTTGTCGGCGTCAAACTCGCGCTGGGGCATTTCACCGTTGTGATAGGGCACAGCCGTGGAAATCGGGTGGTCGTTGCCGATTACACCATGTCCCAGCAGGATCTTGTCAACCAGTTCCTGACGCTTCACAGCCAGTTTCAGGGCCATGCGCAGGTCGTAATTGTCAAACGGTGCAACATCCAGACGCATCGGGAATGTATAGTGCAGATAGCCGGTTGATTCCTGAATATTGATATTCGGGGCGCGGGCCAGAAGGTTAACGGTTTTCGGGTCAACCCGGTCGATGATATAGACATCGCCGTTCATCAGCGCATTCTGGCGCGCTGTCACGTCAACGATGGCCGTGATCGACAGATCATCCGCATAGACAGGTTTGAAATAGCCGTCGTTGCGCACCATTTCCGCGCGAACGCCCGCCTCGAAGTTTTTCAGCGAGAAAGCACCGGTGCCAACGCCCGAGGCCCAGTCGATGGTGCCGTCGCCGTTCGAGGGGCGGATCAACAGGTGATAATCCGTCATGATAACCGGGAAGTCAGCATTGCCCGACGACAGCGTGAACACAACCGTGTCGCCATCAGCTGAGATGTCTGTCACGGAGCCAAGCAGACCCTTGGCAGCCGACTTTGAGTCTTCGCCGCGGTGATGGTTGATCGAGTCGATCACATCCTGCGTGCCAACGGTTTTGCCATTGTGGAAGGTCACGCCTGAACGCAGCTTGAAGCGCCAGGTTGCGGCATCGGCGCTGGCTTCCCAGCTTTCGGCGATTTCGCCGCGCAGTTTGCCATCGGGGCCGGTTTCAAGCAGATTGTTGAAGACCGAAAAGCCGACCAGCGTGGTAAAGCCGTTTTCAAAGGTAGCGCTGTCCAGCGTATCCGTGGTCGAGCCGTGACCCAGACCGATGCGCATGGAACCGCCCTTTTTCGGTGTGGCGGCTTCGGCGCGGACCGCAAGGGTGGATGCGGCCGAAATGGTCAGGCCCATGGCCACGGCACCCTGCATGAACGTGCGGCGGCTGACACGGCCCTGGCTGTAAAGTTTCGACAGTTGGTCGATGGTTTTCATTGTGAACTCCCTGTTCAGTGTTTCTATTCCGCGCCTGTTGGGCAGGCCAAGGAAACTGGTAATGCGGGTGCAGCACACGCATACCCCGCAAGTTTGGGCGAAAAGACCGGCATTTGGCAAGGAGATTCCTTGCAATTTTCGGTGAGTAACGCTGATTCGCAGGTCTAACCGGCAGATGTGACAGCCACATCTCAGCGCCAAAAAATTTTGCAGCCGGCAAAGTGGCGGGTGGCGCGGTCCAGCCAATTGTCTGACAAAAGAATGATTTTCCATCCAAATTTCACGCCACGCCCTTAGGTGTTCAAAATATTCGCGTTTTACAATATGGGCGTCTGCCGACCGGATCATGGGGCAATATTCCACGGCGAAAAAAAATTTCTTTACATGACTGCCGGTTAGGCTAGCCTTGGCCGTGTTCGCATGTCCCTTGCGCCAAGAATCAGGGACAGGCCGGGGGGGCGGATACCAGTTGGCTGCGGCCTTGACGCGCTTTCCCAGAAGATCAGCGACGCGCCGGCGTCAAGATGAAGGAGGGGTCTTTGCATCCCATTGTCCGAACAATCATCCAGCGTCTGTTGCTGGGTCTATTCACACTGTTTCTGGTCTCGGTGATCATCTTCAGTTCCATCGAATTTCTGCCGGGCGATTTTGGCGAAGCGGTTCTGGGGCAGGCGGCCACCAAGGAAACCGTGGCGGCCTTCCGTCGCGAACTGGGCCTCGATCTGCCGGCCTATCAGCGCTATCTGGACTGGGCCGGCGGTGTGTTGCAGGGGGATTTCGGGCAGTCGTTTTCGGGGCGGGCCGCTTCCGGGCAGGACCGGTCGCGCGCCGTGGTCGAACTGATCGGCCCGCGGCTTGAAAACACGCTGTTTCTGGCGATCATGACGGCGGTGATCGCGGTGCCGCTGGCGCTGTTTCTGGGTATCACGGCGGCGCTTTACCGCAATTCGGTCTATGACCGGGTGGTGAATGCGACCACCCTGACAACCATTGCCACCCCCGAATTTTTCGTCGCCTATATCCTGATGTTGTTCCTGTCGTCGCTTTACGGTGTGTTCCCGACCCTGTCGGCGATCCGCCCCGGCATGGGCCTGCTGGACAAAATGTATGTAACCGCCTTGCCGGCGCTGACGCTGACCCTTGTGATCGTCGCCCATATGATGCGGATGACCCGTGCGGCGATCATCAACCTTCTGGCCAGCCCCTATATCGAAATGGCGCGGCTGAAGGGGATTTCATCGCGCCGCATCATCGTGCGCCATGCGCTGCCGAACGCCTGGGCGCCGATTGCCACGGTGATAGCCTTTAACCTGGCCTATCTGGTGGTCGGGGTT
>JAURMY010000424.1 GCA_030830465.1 Alphaproteobacteria bacterium | reverse complement strand
AGGTGGTTGTGCAGGCGCTGGTGCGGCCCGGCGATATCGTGCTGGTGGACCGGGACTGCCACAAATCGCACCATTACGGCATGGTTCTGGCGGGCGCGCAGGTCAGTTATCTCGACAGCTATCCGCTGAATGAATATTCGATGTATGGCGCGGTGCCTTTAAGCGAGATCAAGCACCGGCTGCTGGCATTGCGGGCGGCGGGCAAGCTTGACCAGGTGCGGATGCTGTTGCTGACCAACTGCACCTTTGACGGCATCGTTTACAACGTCGAACGGGTGATGGAGGAATGTCTGGCGATCAAGCCCGATCTGATCTTCCTGTGGGATGAGGCCTGGTTCGCTTTTGCCCGCTTCGGCCCGACCTACCGCCAGCGCACGGCGATGAATGCGGCCAATGTGCTGCGCGACCGCCTGAAATCCCCGGCCCATGCCAAGGCCTATGCCGCGCAACAGGCCAAGCTTAAGGATGCGGATGACGCGACGCTGATGAAAACCCGCCTGATCCCGCCGCCGCAGGCCCGGGTGCGGGTTTACGCCACCCAATCCACCCACAAGACCCTGACCAGCCTCAGGCAGGGTTCGATGATTCATGTCAACGATCAGGATTTCAAAGGCGAGGTCGAGCAAAGCTTTCACGAAGCCTATATGACTCATACCTCGACCAGCCCGAACTATCAGATCATCGCCAGCCTTGATGTCGGCCGCCGTCAGGTGGAACTGGAGGGTTTTGAATTCGTGCAAAGGCAGGTCGAGGCCGCAATGTCGATGCGCCGCGCGATTTCTACCCATCCCTTGCTGCAGAAATATTTCAAGATCCTGACCGCGGGCGACATGATCCCGGAACGCCACCGGGAAAGCGGGGTCGAAAGCTATTATGACAGCGAACAGGGCTGGACCGATATCTGGGAATGCTGGGAGAATGACGAATTTGTCCTGGACGCCACCCGCGTCACCCTTTCGGTCGGCGGCACCGGCTGGGATGGCGACACGTTCAAGACCAAGATCCTGATGGACAAATACGGCATCCAGATCAACAAGACCTCGCGCAATACGGTTTTGTTCATGACCAATATCGGCACCACAAGGTCCTCGGTCGCTTATCTGATCGAGGTGCTGGTGGAAATCGCCAAGGGCCTAGACGAATTGCTGGACGACGCCAGCAAGATGGAAAAGCGGTCCTTTGAACGCCGGGTCAAGAACCTGATGCATGATTTGCCGCCTTTGCCGGATTTCAGCCGGTTTCATGATGCGTTCCGGCCCGATCCCGCGACGACCGACGGCGATATCCGCAGCGCCTTCTTTCTGGCCTATGACGAAAACAACTGTGACTATCTGTCGATTGACGGAGAAATCACCGAGGCGATGGATCAGGGCCAGGAAGTGGTGTCTTCATCCTTCATCATCCCCTATCCGCCGGGCTTTCCGATCCTTGTGCCCGGACAGGTGGTCAGCCGGGAAATCCTGGCATTCATGCGCGCGCTCGATGTCAGCGAAATCCATGGCTATCGCGAGGATCTGGGCCTGAGGGTGTTCACCGAGGACGCCCTGAAAAAACATACTGCAAGCCGGAAATAACACCAACAGAATAACCAAAGGGAGGCACCAATGTCTGCAAATATCCTGAATAATATTTCTGAAATCCGCCGGTTCTTTCACCGCAACGAAGACCCGATCTATTTCATTTCTGCCACCAATTTCAATCTGTTGGGCCTGGACGAGTGGTGCAAGAACTTTAAATATATCTGCTATATCGACTGCTATGACGGCCGCCACCCGAACGTGTTCTGCCCCTCGGAGCAGCCCCATGCAGAGTTTCAGTCGATTGAGGATATCAACAACTATCTGCTGCAGCACAAAGAGGTGATTGACCTTATCAAACGCCGCGGCGGCAAGCCGAAATTCGTGTTCCTGATGTTTGACGAAAAGACCGAGAAACTGGCCAAGGAACTGGGCGCGGATGTGTGGTTCCCCAAGGCCAAGCTGCGCACCAATATGGACAACAAGATCGAAACCGTGCGGATCGGCAACAAAGCCGGGGTGCCTTCGGTGCCAAACACGCTGGCCGAAGTGAAGAACTATGAAAGCCTGCGAAAGATCAGCGAAAAAGCCGGGATCGGCCATGATCTGGTGCTGCAATCAGCCTTTGGCGACAGCGGCCATACCACGTTTTTCATCAAGTCCGAGGCCGATTTCCGCCGCCATGAACATGAAATCGTCGGCCAGGGCGAGATCAAGATCATGAAACGGATCGATTGCCGAGGCTCGGCAATCGAAGGCTGCGCCACCAAAGAGGGCACGATCGTCGGCCCGCTGATGACCGAGCTTGTCGGCTTTAATGAACTGACGCCCTATCGCGGCGGCTGGTGTGGCAACGAAATCTTTGCGACGGCCTTTCCGCCGAAAACCCGCGAACGGGCGCGCGAATTGACCTTCAAATTCGGTGAGCAATTGCGCAAGGAAGGGTATCGCGGTTACTTCGAGCTTGATTTCCTGATCGAAAAGAAATCCGGCGAAATCTGGCTGGGTGAGTTGAACCCGCGCATCACCGGGGCCAGTTCGATGACCAACCATGCGGCCTTTGCCCACGCCGACGCGCCCTTGTTTCTGTTCCATTTGCTGGAGTTTTCACGCAAGAAATTCCATTTGGACGTGGACGAGTTGAACAACCGCTGGGCCAATGCCGCGATGATCGACAGCTGGTCGCAAATGGTGATCAAACACACTGATGACACGGTCGATATTGTGACCGATGTGCCGGAATCGGGCATTTACAGGATGCTGGAAGACGGGCGCGTGGTGTTTGACCGGTTTGATTATCACCGCCGCGCGGTTGAAAGCGAAAACGAGGCGTTTTTCCTGCGCATCCTCAAGCCCGGCGATTACCGGTATGAAGGGGCGGATATCGGCATTCTGGTGACGCGCGGCCGCTCGATGACGCCCGGTTTCAAGTTGAACGAACGGGCGAAACGGTGGATACACGGCATCAAGCAAAGCGTGCATGCCCGGCCCCTGCCGGTGGTTCAGGCCGGCCCCGTCCTGTCTGATCCCGCGTTCAAGATCCTTTGACCGGTCCTTGCTTCCGGTCGTGAAAGTCAGCGATGCAATTGTTATGGCGCGCCATTGACGAACCAGAACCCGGCCCGCAATGGGCCGGGTTGTTTCGCGATTATTGGCCGGCCTATCACCGCTGGTGGCTGCGCGAAGGCATTGACGCAAGGCCGACCTATTGGGACAGCGTGAAGGCGCTGAAAACCCATATGCCGGAACTGGTTCCGCTTTATGACCAGTTGTGCGGTCTGGCCGGCGGGTCGGACAATGCGGCGCGGTTCCTCAGCCTTTATTGCCCGCCGGCCTATCTGTCCGGCTGTTCCCAGGCGATCTGGCCCGGCAAGGAACCGGTTCTGGTGCGCAATTACGACTATGACCCAAGGGCATTTGACCGGATCGTTCTGCGCACCGCCTGGCAGGGGCGGGCGGTTGTGGGCACCAGCGACGGCCTGTGGGGGCTGGTTGACGGCATGAACGACGCAGGCCTTGCGGTGTCGCTGACATTTGGCGGGCGGCGCGTGGTCGGGCAGGGCTTTGGTGTGCCTTTGATCCTGCGCTATGTCTTGCAGACCTGTGAAACCGCCGAACAGGCCGGGGCGGCGCTGGCGCGCATTCCCACCCATATGAGCTATAATGTGACCGTGGTTGACGCCAGGCGCAACTACCGGACCGTGTTGATGGGGCCGGACCGCGAAGCGGTGATCACCCACGCGGCGGTGGCCACAAACCATCAGGAAAAGGTGGAATGGGAAAGCCACGCCCGCGCAACCGCGACGGTTGAACGCGAACGCTATCTGCTGCAACGGCTGACCCTGCATGTTGAGCCGGAAGAGAAATTCATTAAGGCTTTTCTGCGCCCGCCGCTTTATTCCTCAGCGTTCGACCGGGGTTTTGGCACGCTTTACACAGCGATCTATCGCCCGCGTCTTGGCCAGATGGAATTGCGGTGGCCCAGTGCCACCTGGAGGTTGGGATTGCACGATTTCCTGCCGGATCAGCGGATGATCTACACACCCGAACCGGCGGTTCTGACCGGTGAGTAGACCGCTGCCGACTCGGCCAGACATCGGTTTTCGGCGATCTGCCGCCCCAGCCGGTTTTGAAACCCGCAGCTGTGTCGCAAACAGCAATCGTTACGTCGTTTCATACGGGGGTGCGATGTCCGCCAAGGGTGCACAACCCCTTAAAATCAGGACGTTTTGCCCAGTAACTTTGCCAAACAACCCAAGGCAATGTTGCAATACGCAGGTGAATATGTTTGGTTTAACCCGTTAAGCGGCCAGCATAGGCAGCAAAAAGACCATATGTTCTAGGGAGGAACAGTTTGAGCATCGCATCGAAAGAAGATGGCTTCGTCGTCTTTGACCATGTCCAGAAAAGCTATGACGGCGAGACACTGGTGGTTAAAGATCTCAATCTGTTTATCGGTAAGGGTGAGTTCATGACCATGCTCGGGCCGTCAGGGTCGGGCAAGACGACTTGCCTGATGATGCTGGCCGGGTTCGAAACCGCAACCCATGGCGACATTCTGTTGGCGGGCAAACCGATCAACAACATTCCGCCGCACAAGCGCGGTATCGGCATGGTGTTTCAGAACTACGCCCTGTTTCCGCATATGACGGTCAACGAAAACCTGGCCTTTCCGCTGGAAGTGCGCGGTCAAGGCAAGTCCGAACGCGAGGCGAATGTCAAAAAAGCGCTGGATATGGTCCAGATGGGCGAATTTGGCGGCCGACGTCCGGCGCAGCTTTCGGGGGGACAGCAGCAGCGGATCGCTTTGGCCCGCGCGCTGGTGTTTGAGCCGGAACTGGTCCTGATGGATGAGCCTTTGGGCGCGCTTGACAAGCAGTTGCGCGAACATATGCAATACGAGATCAAACACATTCACGACCGTCTGGGCGTGACCGTGGTCTATGTCACCCATGACCAGTCTGAAGCCCTGACAATGTCGGACCGCATCGCGGTGTTTGACGACGGTATCATTCAGCAGCTGGCCTCGCCTTCCGATCTGTATGAACGCCCCGACAACGCCTTTGTGGCTCAGTTCATCGGTGAGAATAACACGCTGAAAGGCACGGTGAAGGCGATCAAGAACGGGATTGCCTCGGTTGATTTCGGCGACGGAACCCTGGGCGAGGCGACGGCGGTGAATTGCGGCGAAGCCGGGTCCAAGACCACCCTGTCCATCCGGCCCGAGCGGGTCGATATCGGGGCGGCCAGCGGTGCCAATGCGGTGGATGCCAAGGTGCTGGAACTGATCTATCTGGGCGACCATATCCGCTGTCGGATGAACGTGATGGGCAATGACCAGTTCGTGGTCAAAGT
>JAURMY010000423.1 GCA_030830465.1 Alphaproteobacteria bacterium | reverse complement strand
TGAACTCGGGTGCGGTTTTCACCAATAAGATGGCCGAAGATCCGCGCTATGCAGACAATAACTTCGTTGAGCCGACCTTGATGAAGCAGATGATCGAAGTCGTGCAACGTGTTGTAGACGTTCCACTTTGTATCGACAGCTCGGTTCCCGGCGCGCTTGAAAACGGTCTGGCCGCCGCCGAGGGCCGCCCGCTGTTGAACTCGGTCACCGGCGAAGAGGAACGGCTGGAACTGGTGCTGCCGCTGGTCAAGAAATACAACGTGCCGGTTGTCGCGATTTCCAACGACGATACCGGTATTTCCGAAGACCCGGACGTGCGGTTTGCCGTGGCGAAAAAGATCGTTGAACGGGCCGCCGATTACGGCATTCCGGCGCATGACATCGTGGTTGACCCGCTGGTGATGCCGATTGGCGCCATGGGCACCGCCGGTCTGCAGGTGTTTACGCTGGTGCGCCGCCTGCGCGAGGAACTGGGCGTGAACACCACTTGCGGTGCCTCCAATATCTCGTTCGGGTTGCCGAACCGGCACGGGATCAACAACGCCTTTCTGGCGATGGCCATGGCCGCCGGCATGACCAGCGCGATCATGAATCCGACCCGTCTGCCGACCACAAAGGCCAAGATCGAAGAGAAGAAACTGGAACTGGCCGCCGCCGGTTTCATCGTGCCCGAGGATATGGACCCGGAACTGTTTTGCCGTCTGGTCGGGATCGGCTCCACCAAATCCGGCCCCGGCGGCGAGATGGAGGCGATTCGCGCGGCGAATTTCCTGACCAATAACGACGCCCATGGCGCGGAATGGATCCGGTTCAACAAGGCCCCCGTCGCCGAAGGCGGCACCGAGGCCGGCGCCCGCGGGCGCCGCGAAGGCCGGGGCCGCCGGCGCGCCTGACACCGCAACCTTGGCAGAATCCCGGACCGTGCCGCAGATGAACGAAACCGCGACGCGTTCCGCCCTTGCCCATGCAGCGCCATTCGGTAATAGGAAGGAAACGTTGCGGGGTTGTTATGTCTGACGCTGATCCTCTGGTCATTTTCACGCCTTCGGGCAAGCGCGGCCGGTTTCCGGCCGGAACACCGGTTCTGCATGCCGCCCGGCAATTGGGGGTCGATCTTGATTCCGTCTGCGGCGGGCGCGGCATTTGTTCCAAATGCCAGATCAGCCCGTCCTATGGCGAGTTTCCCAAACACGGCCTGACCGTCGCCGCCGACGCGCTGACCGAGTGGAATTCGGTCGAGGAGCGCTATAAATCCAAGCGCGGCATGCTTGAGGGCCGTCGTCTGGGCTGTCAGGCCTGTATTCAGGGCGATGTCGTGATCGACGTGCCGCCGGAAAGCCAGGTGCACAAACAGGTGGTGCGCAAACGCGCCGAGGCGCGCCAGATCACCATGAACCCTTCGGTCAAACTGTTTTACGTCGAGGTTGCCGAACCCGACATGCACGAACCCTCGGGCGATCTGGAACGGCTGGTTCAGGCCCTGCAAGACCAGTGGCAACTGAGCGCGGTGCGAACCGATCTGGATATCCTGCAAAGCCTGCAACCGATCCTGCGCAAGGGCGAATGGAAAGTCACCTGCGCCGTGCACCTGGGCGACAAGGAAAACCCGCCCCGGATCATGCATCTTTGGCCCGGCTATTACGAAGGCTCGATCTATGGTCTGGCGGTTGATTTGGGCTCGACCACCATTGCCGGCCATTTGTGCGATCTGCAAACCGGTGCGGTTCTGGCCTCCAGCGGCCTGATGAATCCGCAGATCCGCTTTGGCGAAGATTTGATGAGCCGGGTCAGCTATTCAATGATGAACCCCGGCGGTGCCGCCGAGATGACCCAGGCCGTGCGCCAGGGCATGAACCGGTTGTTTGACGAGGTCGCGACCGAGGCCGGCATCGACAAGCGCCTGATCATGGATGCGGTGTTTGTCTGCAATCCCGTGATGCACCACCTGTTCCTGGGCATTGACCCGTTTGAACTGGGCCAGGCGCCTTTTGCCCTGGCCACGTCCAATTCCCTGGCCCTGCGCGCCGCGGAACTGGATCTCAATCTGCATCCGGCGGCGCGGGTCTATATCCTGCCTTGCATCGCCGGCCATGTTGGCGCGGATGCGGCGGCGGTGGCCCTGTCGGAATCGCCCAACACTTCTGAAGATCTGGTTCTGGTCGTTGATGTCGGCACCAATGCGGAAATCCTTTTGGGCAACAAGGACAAGGTTCTGGCCTGTTCCTCGCCCACCGGCCCGGCCTTTGAAGGGGCGCAGATTTCCAGCGGTCAGCGCGCCGCCCCCGGCGCGATTGAACGGGTTGAGATTGATCCCGTCAGCAAGGAACCCCGGTTCAAGGTGATCGGCTCGGACCTGTGGTCGGACGATCCCGCCTTTGACATGGCGATCGAAAGCTCGGGCATCACCGGGATTTGCGGCTCGGGCATTATTGAACTGGTGGCGGAAATGCGGATCGCGGGGCTGCTTGACGGCCCCGGGCTGATCGGCTCGCCCGAACAGACTGGAACGGCGCGCTGTTTCAAGGATGGGCGGACCTATTCCTATATGGTCTGGGACGGCAGTGCGACCGGCGGGCCTGTGATCACGGTCACCAACCGGGATATTCGCGAAATCCAGATGGCCAAAGCGGCGCTGTATTCCGGCGCACGCCTGCTGATGGACAAGTTCGGCGTCGATAATGTGGACCGGATCATTCTGGCCGGGGCCTTTGGCGCGCATATCTCGCCCAAACATGCGATGGTTCTGGGCATGATCCCGGATTGCGAACTGCACAAGGTTACTTCTGCTGGAAATGCGGCAGGAACCGGGGCGCGGATTGCCCTGTTGAACACCGACAGCCGGGCCGAGATCGAAGAAGTCGTGCGCCACATCCACAAGATCGAAACCGCGATTGAACCCCGCTTTCAAGAGCATTTCGTGAATGCCTCCAACATCCCGAACGCGGTCGAGACCTTTCCGATTCTGGCACGCAGCGTCACCCTGCCTCAGCTGAATTTCAATCAGGGCGACGGCGAAGATGGCAGCAGACGCAAACGCCGGCGCGGCTGAGGCCCGGCATTTACCGGTTGTGTGCCCGGCGAATGTCGGCCATCGTGACACGCAAACAGCGTGGAACTGGCATTGACACCCCCGGATGACATCGCAGGACTGATCGGGCGCGTTTCGCTGGCGGACCGTTCAGCCTTTGCGTCGCTTTATGCTTTGACTTCCGCGAAACTTTTTGGCGTGCTTTTGCGTATCTTGAAGGACCGCGCAGAAGCGGAGGATGCGTTACAGGAGGTTTTCGTGCGTGTTTGGCAAAAGGCAGGCGGGTATTCCCCCGACCGCGCTAGTGGCATGACATGGCTGATCACAATCGCGCGCAACCACGCGATTGACCGGCTGCGCAAACGTCGCGAGATCACCACCGGCATGGATGCGGCGGAAAATATCGCCGACCCCGCCCTGACACCCGAGGCCGAAGTGATCGCCGGTTCAGAACGGGCGCGGATCGACCTGTGTCTAGATCAACTGGACCCCGACAAGGCCAAGGCGGTACGCTCCGCCTATATTGAGGGCTGGGCCTATCAGGAACTGGCCGACCGGTTCAACGTGCCCCTGAACACCATGCGCACATGGCTGCGCCGCAGCCTGCTGAGCCTGAAGGACTGTCTGAGCGGATGAGCACCGAGCCAACATATACGCCCGCCGAGGACGACGATCTTCTGGCCGCCGAATATGTAACCGGCGTGCTGGATGAAGCGGCGCGCCGCGCGGCTGTGCAGCGGATCGCCTCAGACCGGGCTTTTGCTGCGCGGGTCAGCGCATGGGAGGTCCGGCTTGCCGACCTGAACAGCGCCTATGCGCCAACCCCCGCACCCGCGGCAATTTTTGACGCCATTGAAACCCGCCTGTTTGACACCGAACCGCGACGCAGCCTGTGGCAAAAGCTGTGGCCGGCGGCAGGATTGCGGCGCGGACTGGCCCTTGCCACCCTCGCGGCTGTCGCGGTTTTGGGCTATGCCCTGCTCAACGACAGGTTGGACCAAAGGCCGAACCTGATCACAACCCTAGAGACGCCGGATGGCGGTCTGACCTTTGTG
>JAURMY010000422.1 GCA_030830465.1 Alphaproteobacteria bacterium | reverse complement strand
GCGCGATCTGCGCGAGGGCGATGCCAAGCTGTTCGACATGCGCTTTACCGTGATCGACACCGCCGGTCTGGAAGAAATCACCGATGACAGCTTGCAAGGCCGCATGCGGCGGCTGACAGAACGGGCCGTTGACATGGCCGATGTCTGCCTCTTCATGATCGACGCCCGGGTCGGTATCACCCCTTCCGACCGCGTGTTCGCGGAAATTTTGCGCAAACGCTCGGCCCGGGTCATTCTGGCCGCCAACAAATCCGAAGGCCGCGCCGCCGAGGCCGGTTATCTGGAAGCCTATGAACTGGGACTGGGTGAGCCGGTCCAGATGTCCGCCGAACACGGGCAGGGCATGGTCGACCTTGCCGTCTTGCTGGAACCGATTTCCGAGGAATTTGACCAGGAGTCGTTTGAGCCGGAAACCGATGTCGATATTCCCGACGATGTCAGCGAAGACGATGACGGGCCCCTGCTGCCGACCGGCAAGCCGATGCAGATCGCCGTGGTGGGCCGGCCCAACGCGGGCAAATCGACCTTGATCAACAAGATCATCGGCGAAGACCGGCTGTTGACCGGCCCCGAGGCCGGGATCACGCGGGACTCGATCTCGGTGAAAACCGAATGGATGGGCACGAAAATGCGCATCTTTGACACGGCGGGCATGCGCAAAAAGGCCAAGGTACAGGAAAAGCTGGAAAAGCTCAGCGTTTCCGACGGTCTGCGCGCGGTCAAATTCGCCGAGGTCGTGGTGGTGCTGCTGGATGTCGAAAGCTCGTTTGAACAGCAGGATCTGCGCATCGCCGATCTGGCCGAACGCGAGGGCCGCGCCGTGGTTGTCGCGGTCAACAAATGGGATCTGGAAGGCGAAAAACAGGAAAAGCTGAAGGAATTGCGCGAAGCGTTCCAGCGCCTGCTGCCACAGTTGCGCGGTGCACCGATGGTGATGGTGTCGGGTCTGACCGGCAAGGGGCTGGACCGGCTGCATGCGGCCATTCAAAAAGCCTATGAAACCTGGAACATGCGGGTGTCGACCGCGCGTCTGAACCGCTGGCTGGTGGGCATGCTTGAAAGCCACCCGCCACCCGCGCCCGGCGGCAAGCGGATCCGCCTGCGCTATATGACCCAGGTCAAGACCCGCCCGCCGTCATTCGTGGTGATGTGCTCGCACCCCGAACTGCTGCCGGACAGCTATTCACGCTATCTGGTCAACGGGTTGCGCGAAAGCTTTGCCATGCCCGGCACGCCGATCCGGCTTTATCTGCGCTCGCAAAGCGACAAGAACCCTTACCGCGACAAGAAGGAAAAGAAGGTGACCAAGGTCACCAAACATCTGGAAGGGCGCTGGGGCGGCAAGCGGAAATCCTAAGCGTATTGCGTTGAACGTGACTGACCAAACGCTGTGCGAAATCAAAGATTTCAACGCGTTAGGTGATGCAATTTGTTTCAGGTGAAACGCAAAACGCTTTAGCGGATCAACATCGGATCGACCACCGAGGCCGGTGCCATATTGCCAAGCGGCGTGAAATCGCCCTGATCAAACATGGCGTGGGCGGCGTCGATGATGGTTTTATGGGTCACCCGGGCAAGGGCCGCGCCCAGACTGATCCGCGCGACACCCATTTGCGCATAGTCCGTGCGGCTGATCTGGCTGCCCGGACCTGCCGCCAGGGCGTTGACGGGTTTCCTGATCTCGGCACAGATACGGCGCAGGTCCTCGCGGCTTTTGGGGAAGGGGGCATAAAGGCAATCGGCCCCAGCGGCGTCAAAGCCATGCAGGCGGCGCAGGGCTTCGTCTATGTTATACTGACCAGTCAGAATGCCGTCAGCGCGGGCCACCAACACAAAATCACGGGGCAGAGCGCGGGCTGCGGCCGCCGCGGCGCGGATGCGTTCCACCGCCAGTTCAAACGGATAGGCCCCCTTGCCGGGCAGGGCGGTATCCTCAATCGAAATGCCGGCCAAACCCGCCTCGCAGGCCAGCCTGACGGTTTCCGCACAGGTTTCCGGGCTTTCGCCAAAGCCGTTTTCAAAATCGCCTGACACAGGCAGGGGCGTGGCCGCAACCAGATCGGCCGCATGGGCCAGCGCCTCGTCCCGCGTGATCGTGCCCTGATCCGGTCGGCCAAGGGTAAAGGCATGGGCGCCCGAGGATGTCGCCAAAGCCTGCGCTCCAAGGGCGGCCAGCATCTTGGCGCTGCCCCGATCCCAGGCATTGGCCAGAATGAACGGGTTGCCGGGCTGGTGCAGGGCGCGAAAGGCGGGGCCGGGATCATGGCGGGACATATGGGGTTCCTCAGGTTTTGCGGGCGGTCAGGGTGAAGCACATCGGCAGTTGCGCCGGTTGGTTTTCATATTTATCGTACAGGTCTTCGCGGTTGGAATGCGGAAACTCCGTGAAGCTTTCGATCCGCAGACCCGCCGCAATCGCCGCGTTCAGAATATCACCAACCCGGTGCAAAAACCAATAGGATGGGCTGATCTCGGCGGCGGGCGCGCCTTCATAGACGATAGGGTCGGTTTCAACGAAGGGTTCGGTTCTGAAATAGGAATAGACCAGCCGCGCGGGATCAGCCTTGCCGGGGTCCATCATTTCCAGAAACGGATGGGTTTCGTAAATCAACAGAACGCCGCCGGGTTTCAGCAATCCGGCAAGGATCGTGAAGAAACGGGGCAGGTCGGGCATCCAGTAAAGCACGCCAATGGTGATCAGGGCGACGTCAAAATTCCGGGGTGTGTCGTCTGGCAGGGCGTAGATGTCGGCGCACAGGAACACGGCACTGGATTTGGCATGGGCCGCCAGTTCGCGGGCCTGATCCAGAAAGGCCTTCGACTGGTCGATGCCCAGAACGTTCGCTGCGCCAAGTGACGCCAGCGAAAGAACCTCGCGCCCATTGTTGCATCCGACCTGCGCCACCGACTTTCCCGCAACCGGCAGGTTTTGCAAAGCCTTGGTCAATGTCGCGTCCAGACAGGAAAAACCCGGTTGCCGCAGATCGGTCACCAGCCGCGCCCAGGCGTCACCGGCCCTGTGATAGGGGGCCGAAGCGTCCCATGCCTGCCGGTTGGCCGCTGTAACCTTGGCGGTGCTGTCCGGTGGCGTCTTCAACCGGCGGCCCTTGCCTTCGCAAAGGCCACCAGCCGTTTCAACGCCTCGACGAACCGGTCGTCGTCAATCGTCATCGCCACGCGCAGATGGCCGGCTGCCGATGTGCCAAAGCTTTCGCCGGGCATCACAGCGATTTTTTCCTGTTCCAGCAGCGCATAAGCGAAATCAAGCCCGCTGAGCCCGGTCGCGCGGATGTCCAGCATCAGATACATCGCCCCGCCCGAGGGCACCAGCCGCACCGCATTGGCCCCGTTCAGAACATCGCGCGCCAGCGCGCGGCGGCGGCGGAAAGGGGCGGCGATTTCTTCTTCCAACGGATCGCCCTGACGCAAGGCAAACAGGGCGGCCTCCTGAATGAAACCGGGCACGCCATAGGTGGTGTTGGTGGACAGATCAATCAGGCGGCGCGCCACTTCGGGGGCCGCCACCACCCAGCCGACGCGGCTGCCGGTCATGGCGTGGCTCTTGGACATGGAGCCGATCACCAGCGTGCGTTCCGCCATGCCGGGCAGTTGGCGCGGCGAAATATGCGTGCCTTCCCAAACCTGCGTGTCGTAAACCTCGTCCGAGATCAGCCAAAGGTCATGCGCCTTGACGACATCCGCGATGGTCTCCATGGTTTCGCGCGAATAAACCACACCGGACGGGTTGTTGGGCGAGTTGATCAGCAGGGATTTCGCGCCCTTGGCATAGGCGTCAAGCTCGGCTCGGGTGGGCTGGAACGCGTTGGCCGACCGGGTCGGCACCGGCACATCCACCAGCCCGGTTGCGCGCAATGTGCCGGGATAGGTGGCGTAATAGGGGTTGAGGTACAGCGCCCGGTCGCCCGGATCACAAACCGCCATATGGCTGGCAAACAGGGCCGCCTGACCGCCGGGGGTCACAACGATATTGTCAGCCGTGGTTGCCACGCCCGTGCGGGCCTGAACCCGCGCCGCGATCGCCTCGCGCAGGGGCTGGATGCCGGGGATCGAGGCATATCCGGTATTGCCCGCCGCCGCACTGTCATACATCGCCTTCAGGATCTTGGCATCGGTGCGCCGGTCATGCTCGCCAATGGTCAGTTCCACCACAGCCTGCCCCTCGGCGATCATCTGGCGGGCCTTCAGGAACACCTCCCAGCCGTCGCTGCCGCTTTTATTGATGTTCAGTACGCGGTTAGACAGTTTCATTTGGGCGACTCCGGACTTTGATAAACTGCAAGGCGACCATGATTTCTGCGCTGTTGCAAGGGCCAAACATCACCAACTGTTGTGGCTTGGCGCGGTCTGTGTCCTCGGCTAGATTTTAGTCAAACGGAGCAGGACCAGGGAGAGATTTATGTTAAGTTTGGAAAATCCGGTGTTTTCGGCCTATGCGGTCGCCGCTGCGCTGATGATCCTTAAGGTTATGGGTCAGGGGTGGATGACGGTTTACCGGATGATGAAGACCAGATCTGGATTTGCCAGCCCCGAAGATCTTCAAAAAGGCCTGCTAAATCCCATCCCTGATCCGGCGCAACTTGAGATCAACGACTATGTGGACCGGTCGCGCAGGATGCATCGCAACGATCTGGAAAACATTCCGGCTTTTCTGGCCTGCGGCTTGATCTATGTTTTGACCGAACCTTCGCTTTTGGTGGCGCAATGCCTGTTTTACGGCTTTGCCGGGGCGCGGGCGCTTCATGCGCTGTCTTATGCCACCAAGCAAAGTCACGAGGTCCGGTCGGTTTTTTACACCATCGGGTCGTTGATCGTAATCTTGATGGCACTGGATATTCTTCGGATCATCCTGTTCAAATAGCACCGCGACAAATCGCTTGCTCTGCTTTCGGCGAGGCGCTAGCAAAGATGCATGAGAACACGCATCACGATTTGTGAGATTTGCATTATCCGCTGAATCACAGCGGGCCGTTCTTGTGTTTTCAAAACCAAACCAGAATGATAGGCCCGCGTCAGGCAGAATTGCGCGCGAAAGACGGGGCCGATG
>JAURMY010000421.1 GCA_030830465.1 Alphaproteobacteria bacterium | reverse complement strand
GATCGGCCCGCCGCCCGGCATCGCCCATGGTGAGATAGCTGCGGATCACCGCGTCAATCTGGGTTGATGTCATCCGCAGCCCGTCCACCTTGTTGCGGTCATACCGCTTCAACCCCAGATGCGAGGCCGCAACCGTGGTGACCGTGCCCGACGTGCCGATGATCTGAAACTCCGGTCGCGCCGCCATCCCGGCCGAGCTTTGATAAGGCGCAAATTCGGCGATCTGTTCCTCTACATGGCAGGACATCAGGGCAAAGCGCGCGCCGTCATCCTCAACATCGGAAAACTGGTCCTTCAAGGTCGCAACACCGCAGGGCACGGAGATCCAGTCCACCACCTTTACATGCGGAAACGGCGTATCAACGCCGCGTTGCAGCCCGGCCTGAAGGCGCATGATCGCGCGGCTGCGTTCCGCGGGTGGAATGCGCGACAGGTCCAGCCAAACCAGCTCGGTCGACCCGCCGCCGATGTCAACCACCAGCAATTGTTCGGTCATCTTGCTGACCAGGGGCGCGCAACTGACCACGGCAAGGCGGGCTTCCTCCTCGGGCCGGATAATCTCAAGCTCCAGCCCGGTTTCCGTTTTGACCCGGCGCAGAAATTCGGCGCCATTGCTGGCGCGGCGGCAGGCCTCGGTCGCCACCAGCCGCATATGACGCACGTCATATTGCGCCAGTTTGCGCTGACAGATCGCCAGCGCCGAAACCGCGCGGTCGACACTGGCGCGCGACAGGCTGCCGTGGCGTTCCAGCCCCCGGCCCAGCTGGACCGACTTGGAAAAACTGTCGACCACATGAAACTGACTGCCCTTGGGCTGGGCGATCAGCATGCGACAGGAATTGGTTCCCAGATCCAAAGCCGCATAAAGTTCGGCGGGGTCCGGGGCCGATTTGCGGCGGCGCGGAACGGGTTGCAATACGGGCCCGGCACCGCCAGTCATGTTGGCCGTCATCAACAGGCCTCCGAATGGTGTTGATCCAGCCTATCCTGCCGCGCAAACCGGCGCAAGCAAGCTTCGCAATGCGCTTGGATCAACGCCAAGGTCGCATCCACCGCGCACCTTGTCGAAATTCACCTATGCCGGTCGCAAATAGACCCCTAGAACAAGGCTTGTCGTTTCAAAAGGGAATCAGCATATGGCTGACGTCATCATCGTTTACTGGCGGGATATTCCGGCGCAGGTCATCGTTGGCAAAGGCCGCAAAGGCAGCAAGGTTCAACTGCCCGAACGCTTTGAGCAGGCGATCGACCGCTGCGCGATGAAGGTCGGCGCGAAGGATTCCGATGCCTATCTGTCGGACTGGCGCAAGGCAGACCCCTATGAGGTCGACGGTGATCAGGCCGAGGTTGCTGCATCCGAGGCGGCCCGGCTGGACGCGGAATATGATCTGGCGCGGATCAAGCAACTGATCGCCAATGATGGACACGAAACGGTTTAAGATCGCCCCGCAGGTATTTGGAAAGGTTTGACAATGGCAATTCTTGGGATCAAACGCAAGGCTGATGCGGCCAAGGGCAACCCGGCCGATCTTGAGGCGTTTCTGAAAGGCTATTCCATCGAGGTGATGCCGCGCACCGCCGAAAAGGTCGAGGATTTTCGCGCCCTCCTGCCACAGGACACACGGGTTTACATCGCCCATATTGACGGCACCCCGATTGACGACATGGTCGCGACCGCCAAGCGCCTGAAGGGCGAAGGCTTTGCCGTGATGCCGCATTTTCCGGCCCGCATCATCAAGAACAAGGCCACCCTGGCCGACTGGATCGCGCGCTATCAGGGCGAGGCAGATGTCAATCAGGCGCTGGTTCTGGCGGGTGGCGTCGACAAGCCCCAGGGCGATTTTCATTCCTCCATGCAGCTTTTGGAAACCGGATTGTTTGACAAGGCCGGGTTCAAGCGCCTGCATGTCGCCGGGCATCCCGAGGGCAACAAGGACATTGACCCGGACGGCGGCCGCAAGATTGTGAACGGAGCCCTGAGCTGGAAACAGGCCTTTGCGCAGAAAACCGATGCCCAGATGGCGCTGGCCACCCAGTTCTGCTTTGAGGCGGGGCCGGTGATTGAATGGGCCGACGACCTGAAACGTCAGGGCATCGACATTCCGGTGCATATCGGCGTGGCCGGTCCGGCCAAGCTGCAAACCATGATCAAATTCTCGATCGCCTGCGGCGTCGGCGCGTCGCTGCGTGTGTTGCAACGCCGGGCCAAGGACGTGACGAAACTGCTGATGCCGTTTGAGCCGGATGAATTCCTGTCGCAACTGGCGGCACACAAGGCTGCGACTCCTGACTTCAACATCACCAATGTGCATTTCTTCCCGCTGGGCGGGATCAAGACCAACGCCACCTGGGCGATTGAACATGGCGGCGCATCCGCCGCCCCTGCAACAGCCCAAGCTTAAGGAAAAACCGATGACCCGCACCGTAGTTGAATCCAAGACAAAAACCGCGATCATCGGCTTTGATCAGCCGTTCTGTGTGATCGGCGAGCGGATCAATCCGACCGGCCGCAAGATCCTGGCCGCCGAGTTGGAACAGGGGGATTTTTCCCGGGTTGAGGCCGATGCCATCGCCCAGGTTGCCGCCGGTGCGACCGTTCTGGACGTGAACTCGGGTGCGGTT
>JAURMY010000420.1 GCA_030830465.1 Alphaproteobacteria bacterium | reverse complement strand
GGTGCCGCCCGGATCATCCGGCTGCACCCGCGACGGCCCCTCCAGCGCCCGGACAACCGGCACTTCGGTCACGTCCCGCATGGTCAGTTTATACCCGTAATAGCCCATGGATCCCACCAAAGCCAAAGACACAATTGCGCCAATCCAATTGGTCGCAACGGTGATCAGCCCTGTGGAAACGGCCTCTTCATCCTGGTAATCATACCGGTAATATGCCTGTTCCGACATCTGCCCGCCTTTATTCATCCCGCTTATGTTGCGGGTATGCCTGCTCAAACCACCAGATGTTGATTTTGACGCGGTTTTTACCGCATTTCTTGCATCGGTGTTACGCCCAGAATACCTAATCCAGCCGAAAGTACAACGGAAACGGCGGAAATCAGTGCGATTTTGCCCATCGACCGGGATTTGTGGTCTTCCTGAATGAACCGCAATTCCGGCAGTTCATGGCCCTTGTTCCACAAGGCGTGAAAGTCCGAGGCCAGTTCAAACAGGTAAAACGCGATGCGGTGCGGCTCGTGCTGCTTGGCGGCCTGTTCCAGAAGGCGCGGCCATTCCGCCAGGGTTTTGGCCATTTTCAGTTCGACCGGATGGTTGATCTCCGACAGGTCAGCCCCGCGCAAAGCCGCGCCGTCCGTGGCGATGCCCGCCGCCGAAGCCTTGCCCAGAACCGAACAGATCCGGGCATGGGCATATTGAACGTCAAACACCTGATTGTCCTTGGACTGTTCCAGAACCTTGGAAAAATCAAAGTCCAGTGCGGCGTCGTTCTTGCGGGTCAGCATCACAAACCGGGTCACGTCCGGGCCGACCAGATCGACCACGTCGCGCAGGGTCACAAAGGTCCCTGCCCGCTTTGACATCTTGAACGGCTGACCGTCCTTGAACAACTTTACCAACTGGGTCAGCTTGATATCGACCGGCACACGCCCGTCAGACAGGGCCGAAACCGCCGCCTTCATCCGTTTGACATAGCCGCCGTGATCGGCCCCGAATACGTCGATCAACTCGTCAAATCCGCGCTGGATCTTGTCATAGTGATAAGCGATGTCCGGCGCGAAATAGGTCCAGCCGCCATCGGATTTCTTCACCGGCCGATCCACGTCATCGCCATGCGCAGTCGAGCGGAACAGGGTTTGCTCGCGCGGTTCCCAATCTTCGGGCACTTTGCCTTTCGGGGGCTCCAGGACCCCTTCGTAAAGCAGGCCCTTGCTTTCCAGATCGGCCAGCGCCGCCTCGATCCGGCCGGTACCGTAAAGCGACTTTTCCGAATAGAACACGTCCATCTTGACGCCGATCGAGGCCAGATCGCTGCGGATCAGGTCCATCATCGCATCGGTTGAGAATTGGCGCACATCCGCCAGCCAGTCCGCTTCGGGCTTGCCGACAAGGCTGTCGCCATATTTGGCCTTCAATGCTTCGCCGACCTCGATCAGATATTCGCCGGGATAGGTGCCTTCGGGAAAATCTATCGGTTTGCCGCAGGCCTCCAGATAGCGCAGATAGACCGAGCGGGCCAGAACGTCGACCTGCGCGCCCCCGTCATTGATGTAATATTCCCGCGTCACCGCATAGCCCGCGAAATCCAGCAGGCTGGCCAAGGCATCGCCAAAAACCGCCCCCCTTGTGTGACCCACATGCAAAGGCCCGGTCGGGTTGGCCGACACATATTCCACGTTGACCTTCTTTTTGCCGCCCATGGTGGAACGGCCGAAATCCTTGCCCTGTTCCAGCGCCACGGGCACCACGCCCAGCCAGACATGTTGATCCAGTGTCAGGTTCAAAAAGCCCGGCCCCGCCACATCCGCCGTCGGAATGCGCGGGTCCCTGATCAACCGCGCCGCCAGCCCCTCGGCGATTTCACGCGGGTTTTTTCCGGCCGCTTTGGACAAGACCATCGCCGCATTGGTTGCCATATCGCCGTGTAAAGCATCGCGCGGCGGCTCGACCGTGACTTGGGTAAAATCAAGCCCTTGCGGCAGCGCGCCCTCGGCCTGCATCTGGGTCAATGTGTCCAGAACAAGGGTTCTGATATCGGCAAACAGGTTCATTTGTCACTTCCGGATAAGATCGCGCCGCTCTAGCACGGGGTCGGCCTGTTTTCCAGACTATATTGGCAGGGATTCTTTAGGGCCGGCCGGTTTTCAGTCATGCCCCATCGTCAAATCAGGAAAGTGCATCGCGGTGCCGTCAAACACGAACTCAATTGTAATGGCCATAACGATCATACCCATGATTTTGTTAAATATGCTGATCCCGTTCGGCCCCAACAACCGCCCGATGTTCTTGGCCATTGACAGCGAGACATAGGTCAAGCCGACCACCGCCAAAACCACCAAACCCATCACGACCTGATGGGCAACAGAGCCTTCGGCTTGGGCAAACACCACGACGGTCGAAATAGCACCCGGCCCGGCCAGCAGCGGAACCGCCAACGGGGTCATCGCAACGCCGATCCAAGGCTTTAGTTTGGCCTGATGTTCCGCATCCGGTTCAGGCGTATCCGTATCCCGGATCATATCCAGCGCCATCAGGAACAGAACAACGCCACCCATCACCATGAAAGCGCCCTGGGATATTCCAAAAAAGTCTAGAACGGCATTCCCGAAAACAAGAAACACAAAAAAGACGACCAACATAGTGCCCGAAGCCACCGCCGCGATATTGGCGCGTTCCTTGGCGCTGTAACCGGTCGACAAAGCCAGAAAAGTCGTGGTCGCCGCAAGCGTATCCACCATCGCAAACAGGCCGATAAACAGCTTGGCGTAATGGTGGAAATCCGTCAGTTCCTCAATCATCGTTCATCCCTCCCCATGGGCATCACTCACCCCATCGCCATCGGGTCGACCAGTTTCTTGTGCTCATCCAGCGCGAACCGGTCGGTCATGCCGGCGATATAATCGGAAATCACCAGGGCGCGCTGCACTTCATCGCCCTTGGTTGCCCAGCGCTGCCAGTCGTCGGGCAACATGCCGGGATCAGCAAAGAAGATGTCAAACATTTCGGTCACGATGATCGCGGCCTTGCGGCGCATCCGGCGCACTTTCCAGTGCCGGTACATATGTTTGAAGAAAAACGCCCGGATCACCTTCAGATCGGCAAACATCGGTTCGGAAAACCGGATCAGTTGCCGCCCCGCTCCGCGCACATCATCGACGCTGTGGGGGTCCGCCTCGGCAATCAGGCGGCGGCTTTCATTGATCACATCCTCAACCATCACGCCAAAGACCCGGCGCAAAGCCTCATGCCGGCGGCGGATGAAATCCAGATCGGGATAAAGCGTATCCACCTTGTCATAACAGGCCCCGATGATCGGCAATTCGCGGATCTGTTCCTCGTTGAACAGGCCCGCGCGCAGACCGTCATCAAGGTCGTGATTGTTATAGGCCACATCGTCGGAAATCGCCGCGACCTGCGCCTCGGCGCTGGCATAGCTGCCCAGTTCCAGATCGTGGCGCGCGTTGTAGTCCGACAGGGCCAGTGGCACATGGCCGGTGACCGGCCCGTTATGTTTGG
>JAURMY010000419.1 GCA_030830465.1 Alphaproteobacteria bacterium | reverse complement strand
GCGAGATCGCGATGCTGCACAATATCGCGATTGCCTATACCTATCCCGAAAGCAACGGCCATCTGGTTTACAACTCGGCGGGGTTTGTCGACGCTGAGGGCCGTTTGATCGGCCATCACCGCAAGAACCATCTGCCGGGCAGTTATGAACCCAAGTGGCTGACCAAATCGGCGGGGATCACGGTTTTCGACTATATGGGTTGGAAAATCGCGATGCTGATCTGTTATGACATCGAATTTCCGGAATCCGCACGGCAGGCGGCGCTGGCGGGGGCGGAACTGTTGATCGTGCCAACGGCACTCTCGGCAAATTGGGGCTTTGTGGCGGAAAAACTGGTGCCGGTCAGAGCTTTTGAAAACGGGGTTTTTCTGGCCTATGCGAATTTCGCGGGCAAGGAAAAGGACCTGACCTATCTCGGCGGCAGCCGGATCGTGGCGCCGGACGGGGCGGATATGGCCGTTGCCGGCAATACCGAGCAGATCCTGACAGTGACCCTGAACAAGGCCCAGATCGCTGCGGCGCGGGAAACCCTGCCCTATCTGCGGGACCGATCCGGCTTTGAGGGCTGACGGGGATCAGGTCGCGGCCATGTCAAAGGCGGCTTTCATCAAGGCCTTGGTATAGTCGGTTTTCGGGGCGTCAAAGACCTGATCGCCAACGCCCTGTTCGACAATGTCGCCCTGTTTCATCACCAGCACCTTATGGGACAGCGCGCGCACCACTTTCAGGTCGTGACTGATGAACAGATAGGCCAGTTTATGGCGTTTTTGCAGATCCCGCAGCAGGTCGACGATCTGAACCTGAACGGTCATATCCAGCGCCGAAGTGGGTTCGTCCAGCACCACCAGTTTCGGGCGCAGGATCATGGCGCGGGCGATGGCGATACGCTGACGCTGGCCGCCGGAAAATTCATGCGGATAGCGGCTCATCATATCCGGTGACAGGCCCACTTCGGTCAGGATGTCGCCCACCATTTTATGTGCGTCCTGGCCCGGTTCAAGACCATGCACGCCCAGACCCTCGGCAACGATCTGTTCGACGGTCAGACGGGGCGAGAGCGATCCATAGGGATCCTGAAACACCATCTGCATGTCTTTGCGCAGGGGGCGCAGTTGGCGGTTTTTCCAGCCCTGCACGTCCTGTCCGACAAAGGATATCCGCCCTTCCGAGGATAAAAGCCGCATCACCCCCAGCGCCAGCGTGGTTTTACCCGATCCGCTTTCACCAACGATTCCAACGGTTTCGCTTTGGCGGATCGCAAAGGTTGCATCGTTCACCGCCCTGATATGGCCGATGGTCTTGCGCAATCAGCCGCGCCGGATCGGGAACCAGACCCGCAGATTTTCGGTACTGAGAATGGTTTCGCTATTGGCCGGAACCGGATCGGGTTTGCCCTTAGGCTCGGCCGCCAACAGTTTTTTCGTATCGGCGTGTTGCGGGTTTTTGAAAATCTGACCGGTTGCACCGGCCTCGACGATCTCGCCGCCCTGCATCACACAGACCCTATCGGCGATCTTGCGCACGATGGCCAGATCATGGGTGATGAACAACAGGCCCATGCCCTCGGATTTCTGGATCTCGGCCAAGAGGTCAAGGATCTGGGCCTGAATGGTCACGTCCACCGCCGTTGTCGGCTCATCCGCGATCAACAGATCGGGGCCGTTGGCCAGCGCCATGGCGATCATGATGCGCTGGCGTTGCCCGCCCGAGAACTGGTGCGGATAGTCGGTCAGCCGGTCGCGGGGATCACGGATGCCAACCTTTGTCAGCAGTTCCACGATACGGTCTTTTGCGGCCTGACCGGTCAGGCCGGAATGCAGGGCGATGCTTTCACCGATCTGCCGTTCCAGCGTATGCAAAGGGTTGAGCGAGGTCATCGGCTCTTGGAAAATAAAACTGATGTCATTGCCGCGCACCTGCCGAAGCGTGGCGGCATCCGCCCCGACCATCTGGATGCCGCGATAGGTGATGTCGCCGGTGATCCGGGCGCTGTCAGGCAGCAATTTCACGGTGGACAAAGCGGTGACGGATTTGCCCGAACCGCTTTCCCCGACAAGGCCGACGGTTTCACCCCGTTTGATGTCAAAAGACACATTGCGCACGACCGCGTCACCTTTGCCAAAGGCGACGGACAGGTTCCTGACGCTGAGGATGGTGTCGGTCATTCAAAGGTCTTTCTGGGGTCAAACGCATCGCGCACCCCTTCAAAGACAAAGACCAGCAGCGACAGCATCACGGCGAATGTGGTGAAGGCGGCAAAGGCCAGCCAGGGCGCCTGAAGGTTCTGCTTGGCCTGCAAGGCCAGTTCGCCCAGCGACGGATAAGAAGCCGGCAGGCCAAAGCCCAGAAAATCCAGCGAGGCGAGCGAGCCGATCGCCCCGGTCACCAGAAACGGCAGGAAGGTGACGGTCGCCACCATGGCGTTGGGCAGGATATGGCGGAACATGATTTTCCAGTCGCTGACCCCAAGGGCGCGGGCGGCGCGGGTATATTCAAAATTGCGCGCGCGCAAAAACTCGGCCCGCACCAGCCCGACCAGCGAGGTCCAGCTGAACAGCGCAATCAGGATCGCCAGCAACTGAAACGACATGGTGAAAATCGCGCTGAGGATGATGATGATATACAGGCCCGGAATATTGCCCCAGATTTCGACGATGCGCTGAAACACCAGATCGACCCAGCCGCCGAAATAGCCCATCGAGGCCCCGGCGGCGATGCCAATCACGCTGGAAACCGTGACGACGAACAGGGCAAAAACGGTGGAAATGCGAAACCCGTAGATGATCCGCGCCAGCACATCGCGGGTCTGGTCGTCGGTGCCCAGCCAGTGTTTGGCGTCGGGTGCGCCCGGGGCGGGCTGAACGTCGTAATTCACGGTGTTGAAGGAATAAGGCACAGGGGGCCACAGGATCCAGCCCGCTTCGATCGCCTGACCATCGACCATACCGGTCGCCGCCTGTTCGATCACCCCTTCCGGGTCGTCAAAGCAGGCGTCAAGCCCGCCGCTGCGGATCAGGCAGCGCACTTCGGGGGCGGGATATTCGGCCTCGGTTTCAAATTCGCCGCCGAAGGTTTTCTCGGTGTAAAATTTGGCGATCGGCACATAGATTTCGCCGCGATACCGGATCAACAGCGGCTTGTCATTGGCCAGAATCTCGGCAAACAGACAGGTGACGAACAATGCCAGGAAAATCCACAGTGCATAAAACGCCCGCCGGTTGGCGCAGAAGTTGCGCCAGCGCCTTGCGCCAAGACTGCCCTCTTTGAACAGCCTCATGTGTTGCGGCTTTCAAAATCTATGCGCGGATCGACCCAGACATAGGTCATGTCGGTCAGCAGGCTGACGAAAAGCCCGATCAGCCCGAACACATAAAGCGTGCCCAGCATCACCGCATAGTCGCGGTTCACCACCGCTTCGTAGCCCAGCCGCCCCATACCGTCGAGCGAGAAGACAATCTCGATAATCAGGCTGCCGGTGAAAAAGATGCCGATAAAGGCGGCGGGAAATCCGGCGATTACGATCAGCATTGCGTTGCGGAAGACATGGCCGTAAAATACCCGCCCTTCGGTCAGACCCTTGGCGCGGGCGGTCATCACATATTGCTTTTTGATCTCGTCCAGAAAGCTGTTTTTCGTGAGCAAGGTCAGCGTCGCAAAGGCGGCAATGGTGTTGGCGGCAACCGGCAGCGCGATATGCCAAAGGTAATCGCCGATCTGGCCAAACAGCCCCATCTGGTCAAATCCGTCCGAGGTCAGGCCGCGCAAAGGAAACCATTTGAAATAAGACCCGCCCGCGAACAGGACCAGCAGCAGGATCGCGAACAGAAAGCCCGGGATCGAATAGGCCACGATGATGACCCCCGATGTCCATGTGTCAAAACCGGACCCGTCGCGCACCGCCTTTCGGATGCCCAGCGGGATTGAGATCAGATAGGACAGCAAGGTCGTCCACAGGCCCAGACTGATGGAAACCGGCAGTTTTTCCAGCACCAGATCGGTAACCTTGATTGACCGGAAATAACTTTCGCCGAAATCAAACCGCAGATAGTTCCACATCATGATGCCGAAACGCTCATAGGCCGGCTTGTCAAAGCCGTATTCCTTTTCCAACTGCTTGATGAAATCCTCGGGCAGGCCTTTGGCGCCCTGATACTGGCTTTGACCGCCCTGGGCGACCTCATTGCCGCCGCCGGATATGCGGTCTGTGGCGCTGGTCTGTTCCTCAAGCTGGCTGATGATATGTTCAATCGGGCCGCCGGGGACGAACTGGATCAGCGCGAAGTTCACCAGCATGATCCCGAACAGAGTCGGAATCATCAAGAGTATCCGGCGGATAAGATAAGCGCCCATCGTGCCTGTTTGCCCTGTTTACAGTGCGCCGGCAGCTTTCAGCCGTGCCTCTTTGGCCTTGTCATACCACCAGATCGACATTTCGCCCATACCAAAGGGCGGTAAATTTTCCGGGCGGGAAAACACATCCAGATAGGCGATGTTGTGATAGGCGTTGTACCAGTTCGGCACCCAGATGTGCAGACTGCGAAGGGCGCGATCCAGCGCATGAACAGCTGTGTTCAACTCATCCCGGCTTTGCGCGCCTTCAATCCGGGCGATCAGGGCGTCGATCGCCGCATTGGCAAGCCCTGCGATGTTGTTTGATCCCAGCACATTGGCGGATTTACTGCCGAAAATACCGGCCAGTTCGGTACCGGGTGTCATCGACATGACATAGCGGCGGGTCACGATGTCAAAGTCGAAATTCTTTTCCCGCTCGGTCATCTGGGCGCTGTCGATATTGCTGAGGCTGGCATCAATCCCCAGCCGTTTCAGGTTTTCGATATAGGGATTGACGATGCGTTCAAAGGCCTGGCTGTCGTTCAGGAACACGACGCTAAGGGTTTCCCCTTTGGCGTTCTTGCGCAACCCGTCGCTGATGGTCCAGCCGGCCGCGTCCAGCAGTTTGCCCGCGTCGCGGATCACCGAACGGTCAAGCTGCGTGGGCTTGGAGACCAGCGGCGTAAAGGCCGGTTCGGTCAGAACCGTCCCAGGCAGGTCCGCCATCAATGGCTCCAGCAAGGCGCGTTCCGCCTCCGAAGGCAGGCCCTCGGCCTTGAGATAGGAATTTTCCCAGAAACTTTGGGTGCGGCCGTAAATGCCGTAAAAAAGCGCCTGATTGGACCATTCGAAATTGAACGCCATGCCGATGGCTTCGCGCACACGCGGGTCCTGGAATTTGTCGCGCCGCAGGTTGAACCAGAAACCCTGGGTGCCGGAGGGTTTGCCGTCGCGGATCTGTTCCTTGACGACATAGCCCTTGTTCAGCGCCGGAAAGTCATAGGCAGACCCCCAGACCTTGGAGGAATATTCCTCGCGGTAGTTATAGTTGCCGCCTTTGAACCCCTCAAAGGCCGAGGTGTAATCGGTGTAATATTCAACCCGCAATGTGTCGAAATTTTCCTGCCCGACATTGACCGGCAGGTCCTTGCCCCAGTAATCCGCCCTTTTGCGATAGATCACGGTTTTACCGGGAACCGCTTTTTCCAGCATATAAGCACCGGACCCGATTGCCGGTTCCAGGGTGCTTTCGGCAAAATCGCGGGTTGCATAATAGGCTTTGGAGAACACCGGCAGGCCGCCCGCCACCACCGGCATTTCACGCGATGCACCGGGGCGGAAGGTGAATTTGACCTTCAGCGGATCAAGCGCTTCGGCCTTTTGAATATCGGCCAGCGTCACCTGATAACTGGGCGCGCCCTTTTCCAGCAGGATGTCGAAGGAAAAAACCACGTCTTCGGCGGTGACAGGCGTGCCGTCAGAGAATTTCGCCTCAGGTCGCAGGGTAAAGACGGCCCAAGACCGGTCGGCGGGATATTCCACGGTTTCGGCCAGCAAGCCGTAAGAGGCGTCGGGTTCGTCCAGATCGCCGGTCAGCAGGCTTTCAAACATGATGCTTGAAAGCGACGCGGCCTGACCCTTCAGGATAAAGGGCGACATGCTGTCAAATGTACCGAAGGCCCAGGTCGAGAACTCGCCGCCCTTTGGCGCGTCTGGATTGACATAGTCGAAATGCTTGAAATCGGCTGGGTATTTCAGATCCCCAAAGGTCGAAAACCCGTGGGAAACAGTCACACCGTCCTCGGCTTTGGCCGATCCCGTTGCGGCCAGCAGCATCAGGATCAGGAACCCGAAACTCAATCCGGCGCGAATTGGCGAAATCATGGGGCGGGCGGCGGTTCTGGATTGGGTCATCAAAGGCCTCGGTCTGGTCCGGTTAGGCACAGCCTAGTGAACTGCCACCCTTTGATGCAAGACGCGATTATGTGAAAGACAGATTGCCGCCCAAAGAAAAAGGCCGCCAAGGGATGGCGGCCTTAGACTGTTGCCTTTGATGCGATTATTTTACGATTGATTGCAAATAAGCGATCAGGTTGGCGCGGTCCTCGATATCTTTCAGGCCGGCAAAACCCATTTTGGTGCCGGGAACAAAGTCTTTCGGCTTGGTCAGGAAGTGGTCCAGGTTTTCCGGGGTCCATTCGCCGCCATGTGCCGCCATCGCGGCGGAATAGCTGTAGCCGGCTTCGGTGCCGATCTTGCGCGTGACGACGCCATAAAGCGACGGGCCGGTGGCGTTCACGCCATCTTCGATCTTGTGGCAGGCTTTGCATTTGCTGAGTACTTTTTCGCCTTTGCCAGCGTCGGCGGTCGCCAGAACGTCGGCAATGGTGCGCACGTCAGCCGCTGTGGCGGTGGTTTCAGCGGCGGCGACTTCGATCACATAGGCAGCCTCGGCGTGTTCGCCATGTCCGGCCTCGGTGGAATAGACGCCTTCGGCAGCCCAGTTGATCAGAAGAAACACCAGCAATGCGCCGCACAGCGCCCCGCCGACTTTGGTGACAGTCATTGTATCGAACATGGCTTTCCTACCTTAGCGCGCGGCACCGGGCCGCATATCCCGAAAACTGCGTCTTTCTAAACGCTTCCCCTTGTGACTTGCAAGGTGTAGTAAGCGCGACCAAACGACCAATATCCGGGAAAATGCCGATGCCTGCCAAAATGAAAAAGATCTCGTTTCAGGGTGAGCCCGGCGCCTATTCCCATCAGGCCTGCCGTCAGGCGCGCCCCGACTATGAGGCGGTGCCCTGCGCGACCTTTGAAGACGCGATTGAGGCGCTGCATTCAGGCGAGACCGATCTGGCCATGCTGCCGGTTGAAAACTCGACCTATGGGCGGGTTGCGGACATCCACCAATTGCTGCCCGAAAGCGGCCTTCATATCATAGATGAGGCCTTTGTGCGGGTGCATATCAACCTGTTGGCCGTACCGGGCACCCCGATCCAGACCGTGAAAACCGCAATGAGCCACACGGTGCTGCTGGGGCAGTGCCGCGATTTTCTGAGCCAACACAAAATCAAACCCGTGGTCGGTGCGGACACGGCGGGGTCAGCCAAGGCGATTGCCGATATTGCCGATCCGGCGCAGGCGGCGCTGGCCAGCGAACTGGCCGGTGAGATTTACGGACTGGAGGTTCTGGCCCGGCACATTGAGGATCAGTCCAACAACACCACGCGGTTTCTGGTGATGGACACCAAACCCGACCTGTCCCGGCGCGGTGATTCGGGCATGATGACGACCTTTGTGTTCCGGGTGCGCAACATTCCGGCCGCGCTTTACAAGGCGATGGGCGGGTTTGCGACCAATGGCGTGAACATGGTGAAACTGGAAAGCTATATGGTGGACGGCGTGTTCACCGCGACCCAGTTTTATGCGGATATCGAGGGCCATCCAGAGGATGAGAACGTCAGGAACGCGCTGGAGGAACTGGCCTATTTCACGTCTTATCTGAAAATTCTGGGGGTCTATCCCGCCGACGCGCAAAGGCACGCGCAGGGCTGACCGTTTCCAAGGTCCAAGCCGGGCGCGGTTTCAGGACTGGCGGATCCGGTTCACCAGATCGTCACCAAATTTGTCGAGCCGCTTGCCGAATTTCCGGTTGATCGAGCCTTTGGCCAACCGTGCTGATTGCAGGATCAGGCGGGCAGAAAGGGTTTGCGGTTTCACATCCGCCGTAACCGTCATCCGGGTTTCGCGGGCGTTGAGCGGTGCAAGATCGACCCGCAAATCCGCATGGAAGCCATCGTTTTCGATCCGAAAGCTCAGTTGTTCCGGCGGCAGGTAATCCACCAGTTCAATCACGATTTTCTGAATCTTCCCGCGAAATTCGACTTTGACCGACCAGATCATGCCGGGACCGGGTCTGGACTGTGCGTCAAGCCGCGCAACATCCGCACCCGCCCGCAGGGCCTGCCGCTCAAAGGCGGCGAAATCCGCAAGGCCAGCGAAAGTCGCGTTGAGTGAGGCTTGAATATCCGTCTTGTTTGAAAACTTCATAGCGACCGGCGCTTACCCCTTAATGCAAACGAGTTATTCTTTGCCTCAAGTCAACGTGTCTGACAACCAGTTCTTGATCAGAAAATGGGCGATTGCCCCTTTTCTGGCGGCAATCAGGGTGTCGCTGCGGTTGGCCCAGCTCTCCATGATGTGTTCGCGGGTGACCCATTTGGCGTCTTCCAACTCGTTCGGGTCCAGGGTGATTTCGGTGCTGGTCGCCACTCCGGCGCAACCGATCATCAGCGAAGACGGGAAAGGCCAGGGCTGGCTGGCCAGATACCCGACCTCGCCGACGGTTACACCGGTTTCTTCAAACACTTCGCGCCGAACGGCGGCCTCGATGGTTTCGCCCGGCTCCATGAACCCGGCCAGCAGGGAATACATGCCCTGCGGCCAGGCGGCATTGCGCCCGATCAGAACGGAATTTCCGTGGGTTAT
>JAURMY010000418.1 GCA_030830465.1 Alphaproteobacteria bacterium | reverse complement strand
TGGATCCGGCTCGGGCACCGCCGAAAGCAGCGCCTGGGTATAGGGATGCTGGGGGCTGTCATACAGCTGGTCGCGGTCGGCCAGTTCCACGACCTTGCCCAGATACATCACCGCCACCCGGTCCGCGATATGGCGCACCATCGAAAGATCGTGGCTGATGAACAGATAGGTCAGGCCCAGCCGGTTCTGCAATTCTTCCAGCAGGTTCACGACCTGCGCCTGGATCGACACGTCAAGCGCGGCAATCGGTTCGTCGCACACAATGAATTTCGGGTTCAGGGCCAAAGCGCGGGCAATGCCGATCCGCTGGCGCTGGCCGCCGGAAAACTCATGCGGGAAGCGCTTGGCGAAACTGCGGTTCAGGCCAACGGCATCCAGCAGTTCGTTCACCCGGTTCTGCCGCTCGGCCCGTGTCATTTTGCGGTGTTCGTCCAGCGGTTCGGCAATAATGGCCCCGACCGTCATACGCGGGTTCAGGCTGGCCTGAGGGTCCTGAAAGATCATCTGCATTTCGGGGCGCAGGCGCCGCAGCCTGTCGCCCTGCATCTGGCCGATCTCAACCCCTTCCAGTTGGATCGACCCGCCGGTGATGTCATAAAGCCTGAGGATCGCGCGCCCGGCGGAGGATTTGCCGCAACCGCTTTCACCGACCAGACCAAGGGTTTCGCCTTTGCGGATTTCAAACGAGATATCGTCCACCGCTTTCACGTTGCCCACATGCCGCCGCATGATGCCCTTGTAGATCGGGAAATACATCTTGAGGTGGTCGACCTTCAGGATCGGCACGCTGGTATCATCAAGCATCGCGCATCTCTCCGGTCTTGGCGTCCCAGAAACAGGCGACATCATGATCGCCGGCCAGTTTCAGAATGGGCGGGTTGCGGGTGCCGCAAATCTCCTTGCTGTTGGTGCAGCGCGCCTTGAACGGGCAGGCCGTGGGCTGTGCCGACAGCGACGGCGGCTGACCCTCGATCGTGCGCAGTTTTTCGCTGCGCTGCCCGGTCACAGAGGGCAGCGTTTCCAGCAAGGCCCGCGTATAGGGGTGCTGGGGGTTGGAAAACAGTTCCCGCACCGGGGCCTGTTCAACAATCTGGCCGCCATACATCACCATCACCCGGTCGGCGATTCCGGCAATCACGCCCAGATCATGGGTGATCCAGATGATCGCCATGCCAAGTTTCTGGCGCAGTTCGCGCACCAGTTCCAGGATTTGCGCCTGAATGGTCACGTCCAGGGCGGTTGTTGGCTCATCCGCGATCAGAACCTTGGGGTCGCAGGCCAGCGCGATTGCGATCATCACCCGCTGGCGCATACCGCCGGAAAACTGGTGCGGATAGTTCGACAGACGTGATTCGGCGTCCGGAATGCCGACAAGTTCCAGCAGTTCCACTGCACGTTTGGCGGCCTGCTTCTTGTTCATTCCCATATGTTTGCGCAAAGGCTCCATGATCTGGAACCCAACCGAGAACACCGGGTTGAGCGATGTCATCGGATCCTGAAACACAAACCCGATCCGGCTGCCGCGGATATCGCGCAGTTCATCGGCAGACATTTTCAGGATATCGCGGCCCTCAAACATCACCGTCCCGGCGCGGATATCCGCAGGCGGTGACGGCAGAAGGCCGATCAGCGACATCATGGTTACAGATTTGCCGGATCCGCTTTCGCCAACCACGCCCAGCAATTCGCCGGGTTCCAGGTCAAAACTGACCGAGTTGACCGCATGAACCTCGCCGCCGCGTGTTTTGAACACGGTTTTCAGGTCAGTCACATCCAGAATAGGCACGGCCCCATCGGGCATTGCTGGCTCCCCGTGTTGTCTTTTTCCGCGGTCAGCCAAGCAGAGTCTTGCCGCTGCGGTTATTATTATCCCGGCAGCTAATCACGAAAGGCGGCAGGCGGCAACATGGATTTTTTGCCAAAAGGTCAACTTGACGCAACGCCATGCATTTGGTTGCGACATCGGCTTGACGATGCCGCCGCGAAGGCACAAGCTTTGGCCCAAGCCAATAAGGATGCTGACATGCCCCAACATTTGACGCCGCGCGAAATGCTTGAAAAGCTTGTGGCTTTTCCATCGGTCTCGCGCGACAGCAATTTGCCTGTCGTCGATTTCATTGAGGCCTATCTGGCCAGCCACGGCGTCGAATCGCATCGCGTTTATGACGAGACCGGCAAAAAGGCCAATATTTACGCCAATGTCGGCCCCTGGGTCGAAGGCGGGGTGATCCTGTCGGGTCATACGGACGTGGTGCCGGTGGACGGGCAGGACTGGGACACCGACCCTTTCACCGTGGTGGAAAAAGACGGCAAGCTGTTCGGGCGCGGCACCTGTGACATGAAAGGGTTTGACGCGCTGGCCCTGTGCGCGGTGCCGCTGGCGCTGAAAAAAGGGGTCAAACGGCCGATTCAGATCGCGCTGTCCTATGATGAAGAGGTCGGCTGTGTAGGGGCCCCTTCGATGATTGCGGAAATGGCCAAGACCTTTCCCAAAGCCGCCGCCGCCATCATCGGTGAGCCGTCTTTGATGAAAGTGGTCACCGGCCATAAGGGCGGTGTCGGGGTGGCGACCCATGTGAAAGGCTATGAAATCCATTCGTCCTTGCAGCATCAGGGGGTTTCAGCGATCCACGAAGCCGCCAAACTGATCGACTGGGCGAACCAGAAAAACGCGGCCAGCGCCGCCGCAACACTTGATGCCATGGCGGCCATGTTCATTCCGCCCTGGACCAATGCCCATGTCGGCACGATCTCGGGCGGCACCGCGAACAACATCACCGCCAAGGACTGTACTTTTGTCATGGGGTTCCGCTGTGTGCCCAATGACAACCCGCAGGACTGGATCAAAGCCTATGAAACCAAGGTGCGCGAGGTCGAGGCCGGCATGAAGGCGATCCACCCCGATGCGGAAATCGAGCTGAAGCCGACCTTCGGCGTGCCGGGGCTGAAACCCGAAACAGAGGGGCATGCGGAAATGCTGGCGCGGCGTCTGACCGGGGACAACGGCACCCATGTGGTCAGTTACGGCACCGAAGCCGGGCAGTTTCAGGCCGAAGGCTATTCCGCCGTGGTCTGCGGGCCGGGCAGTATTGATCAGGCGCATCAGCCGAACGAGTTCATCTCGGTCGCCGAGTTTGAAGCCGGCTGGGCCTTTATGGAGCGCCTGATCGACCATCTGTGTGAGGCCTGAATGCCGGTCCGCAATCGCATTGCCGAATGGCAGCCCGAAATCGCGGCATGGCGGCAGGATTTCCACCGCCACCCCGAATTGCGCTTTGCAGAGCATCGCACCGCAGGCATCGTGGCGGGTAAACTACGCGAATTCGGCTGTGACGAGGTGATCGAAGCCGTTGGGCAGACCGGCGTTGTCGGCATCATTCGCGGCCGGGAAACCTCGGACAGGGTGCTGGCGTTCCGTGCGGATATGGATGCCTTGCCGATCCTTGAGGCCACCGGACTGGCCCATGCCTCGACCGTTCCCGGCAAGATGCACGCCTGCGGCCATGACGGCCATACGTCAATGCTGCTGGGCGCTGCGCGGTATCTGGCGGAAACCCGGAATTTTGCCGGAACCGTGGTTTTGTTGTTCCAGCCGGCGGAAGAAGGCAGTGGCGGCGCCAAGGCGATGATCGCCGACGGGGTTCTGGACCGTTACAATGTCTCCGAGATTTACGGCATGCACAATTGGCCGGGCGTGCCTTTGGGCAGTTTCGCCGTGCGTTCAGGGCCGCAAATGGCCGGGGCGGACATGTTTGAAGTCAAGGTTCAGGGCCGGGGCGGGCACGGCGCACAGCCGCATCTGGCGGTGGATACGACCGTTGCGGCCTCGGCCATTGTCATGGCCTTGCAAAGCATCGTCTCGCGCAACGCCGATCCGCTGAAAACCGCAGTTGTGTCCGTCTGCTCATTCCATACGGATACGGATATCTACAATGTCATCGCCGATCAGGTCATGTTGAAAGGCACGATCCGCACCTTTGAGGCCGATACCCGCGACATGATCGAGGCGCGCCTGCGTTCAATCATTCACGCCACCGCCAAGGCCTTTGGCGCCAGCGCCGAAATCACCTATCGGCGCGGCGCGATGCCTTTGGTCAACACCCCCGAACAGGCGGATGCGGCGGCTGAGGCGGCCAGAGCGGTTGCCGGAACGGTGGACCGCGACCTGCCGCCCGCCATGCCGGCCGAGGATTTCGCGGATTTTCTGGCCCTGCGACCGGGGGCCTACATGTTCATCGGCAACGGCGATTCCGCCGATCTGCACAATCCCGCCTATGAATTCAACGACGATGCCATCCCCTTTGGCAGCAGCTGGTTTGCCACCCTGGCCGAACAGCGCATGCCACTGGGTTGACCAAAAAGGACACAAGATGCCCGTGATCAACCGGTTTGCCGATCTGCATGACGAAATCACCGGCTGGCGGCGCGATATGCATGCCCATCCGGAACTGTGTTTCGAAGAAACCCGCACCGCCGCCCTGGTCGCCGATCTATTGAAAGAATTTGGCGTCGATCAGATCAAGACCGGGATCGGCAGAACCGGCGTGGTCGGGGTGATCCAAGGCAAGCAAAACACCTCGGGCAAGGTCATGGGCCTGCGGGCGGATATGGATGCCCTGCCGATTTTTGAGGCGACGGGGCTTGACTATGCCTCGACCGTCAAGGGCAAGATGCATGCCTGCGGCCATGACGGCCATACCGCGATGTTGCTGGGGGCGGCGAAATATCTGGCGGAAAACCGGAATTTCGACGGCACGGTCGTTCTGATCTTTCAGCCTGCCGAAGAGGGCGGTGGCGGCGGGCGGGAAATGTGTCGCGACGGTCTGATGGAAGAATTCGGCATTCAAGAGGTGTATGGCCTTCATAATATGCCGAACATGCCGCTTGGCTCTTTCGGGATCCGTCCGGGCGGGTTTTTCGCGGCGGCGGATGAATTTACCATCACGGTGGAAGGCAAGGGCGGCCATGCCGCCCAGCCGCATGAGGCGATCGATACAACGCTGGTTTCAGCCCAGATCGTTATCGCGCTGCAAAGCATCGCATCGCGCAATGTCGATCCGTT
>JAURMY010000417.1 GCA_030830465.1 Alphaproteobacteria bacterium | reverse complement strand
GTCATCGACCAGCGCCAGCTTTTTGCCGACCAAACGGTTGAACAGCGTGGATTTGCCCACATTCGGGCGGCCCACAATGGCAAGGGTGAAGGACATGTTACGCCTCTGGGATTGGAACCATGCCCCCTACACCCAATTTCGGCGGCTGGAAACCCCCGTTCGCACCGGGTCAGCGATAGGCGTGCAACTTGCCGTCTTCGGACAGCACATAAAGCACGCCATCCACGATCGCCGGTTGCGAGGCGGCACCTGAGGGAATGTCTATTTCCGACAGCATCGCACCCGAGGTCGGGTCAAAACTGCGCAAGCCGCCATCGCCCGAGGCAACGATCAGGCGGCCACCGGCCAGAACCGGCCCGTAATGGGCATAGCTGAGGGCGCGGGTCTTGTCCTTTTTGTATTGCGGCAGGTCCACTGACCAGACGGTTTCACCCGATGCGGCATCAAGCCGGATCAGCTTGGCCGTGTCAGACACCAGAAACACCGCGTTATCGACCGGCAGAACCGGGCTGTAGGACACGTCATTGGAGGTCCATTGCCGTTCGCCCGAGACCCGGTCAATCGACACCAGCCGGCCGCTTTGGTTGGCGGCATAGATGCGCGACCGGGTTACGACCGGATCGCTGGAAATATCACCGATGCTGGACCGGGCCAGTCCGATCCTTGCGCCCGAGACGGCAACGCTCCAGGCGCGCAGCCCGCTGCCCGCCAGCGCCGCCACCAGTTCGCCCGAGCTGAACGGCAGGATCACCGTGCGTCCGGCATTGGCCGGCGCGGCCCCGCCCAGCAAACCGGCATCCGCCGAGGTGCTTTGCTGTTGCCAGTCGATGCGGCCGTTTTTCGTCAGGATCGCCCAGGCGCGGTTGTCGCGTGAAATCACGAACACCCGATCCTTTATGACCGTCGGTGCCGCACTGATCGGCGCGTCAAGCTTTTGTTCCCATTTGACCGTGCCATCGGCGGCATTCATCGCGGTCAGAACGCCATATCCGGTGGTGGCGTAAAGCACCCCGTCGGCAAAAGCCAGACCGCCGCCCGATGCCTCGCCCGCTTTGTCGGATGCCGGTGTCAGATCCCGCTGCCAAACCGCGGTGCCAATCGGCGAATGCGCCATCACGTGGCTTTGCGAATCCAATGTGAAAATCAGGCCCTGCGCCACGATCGGGTCCGAGGTGATCCGGTGCTGGCGGTCATTGCCACTGCCGATCTTGACCGACCACAATTGGGTCAGTTGCTCTGACAGGGCCAGATTGCCCGCCAGATGGTCAGGCCCGCTGTTGCGATGGGTCCAGCTTGACAGATTGGTGACCTTCGGCAGACGGATTTTCGCCACACGGTTTTCGACAACCGCGCTGGGGCTGACGCCGTCAGCGGTCGGCACCGCCTGATCCAAGGGGGTCGTTATGTCAAAGCGCTGCCCTTCCAGAATTTCCTCTTTTTTGGCGCAACCCAACAGGATCAACACCACGGCGGTCAGAAGAATGGACGAGTGAAGCTTCACGATGCTTTGCCCCCAGCAGTGCTTAGTTGGATCCGTCCGCTTGCAACGGATTATCCTTTTTCAATAGGGACATCGCCCGCATTCGGCAATGTGCCCCCAAGTGCCACAATCAACTGTTGTGTGCGCCGAAGCAAGTCTTGACTTATGCCCGGCTCGTCCAGAATTTGCAGCAATAGGGCGATTGCGTCCTGATTGTTGCCAAATTCATAAAGGGCCAGGGCTTTTTGCTCCATCGCCAGGGGGCGAAACGGGTTTCCCGCAGCCGACAGTTCATCCAAAATGGCCAGTCGCGCGGCACGGTCCTGATCGGCGCCCCGCAGGATCACCGCCTTCAGCTTGGCCAATGAACGGTAGGGTTCCGCAGCAGCGGCATCATTGGCCAGACCGTCCAAAAGCGCCAGGGCCGCCGCGCGGTCGCTGTTCTCGGCGTCTACGGCGGCCTGCAACATGGCCAGAAACGGCTTGGCGGCGGCGTCATCGGTGCCGACCAGCTTGATCGCCTCGGCCCGTTTGGCGACATCGGCGTTTGACAGGGCCTGCATGATGGTATTGCCAAAAGCCTCAGCAGCCTGGCGTTCGCTGTGCTTGCGATATTCGTTATAGGACGCGGCCCCGACCACAAGCACCACCACCACACCGGCGATCCAGCCATATTTGCGGTAAAGCGCGAACAGCCGGTCGCGGCGGACCTCTTCGGTCACTTCTTCGATAAAGGAATCTGTCTCGCTCACGGGCGCCCTCCGGTCCGGCGTCAATAGTTGCAACCTCTTAACGCGAAGGCGGGGGATTTGCCAAGGCCAAAGCCGTGTCAGGCCGCGGCTTCTTCGTCTTCCTCGGCCTGCTGGCTGGCCCACATATTGGCGTAACGCCCGTCGCGGGCCAGCAACTGGTCATGGGTGCCCTGCTCGACGATGCGGCCCTGTTCCAGTACCACGATCAGGTCGCTGTCAACAATCGTTGACAGGCGGTGGGCGATGGTGATCACCGTGCGCCCCTTGCCCATCAGGCGCAAACTGTCCTGAATGTCGCGTTCGGTTTCGGTGTCCAGCGCCGAAGTCGCCTCGTCCAAAAGCAGGATCGGCGGATTTTTCAGCAAGGTCCGCGCGATCCCGACCCGCTGTTTTTCACCGCCCGACAGTTTCAAGCCCCGCTCGCCCACGGTGGTGGCATAGCCATCAGGCAGGCTGACCACGAAATCATGGATCTTGGCCGCTTTTGCCGCGGCGATCATTTCCTCATAACTGGCATCAACCCGGCCATACTGGATGTTATAGCCGATCGTGTCGTTAAACAGCACCGTGTCCTGGGGCACGATGCCGATCTGGGCGTGCAACGACTTCTGTGTCACCTTGCGGATATCCTGCCCGTCAATCAGCAAGGCCCCCTTGTTGACGTCATAAAACCGGAACATCAGCCGCCCGATGGTGGATTTCCCGGACCCCGACGGGCCGACAACCGCCACGGTTTGCCCGGCCTTCACGGTCAGATCAAAGCCTTTCAGGATGCCACGCTCGGCCTCATAGCTGAAATCGATGTTCTTGAACTGAACCGCGCCGCCCCTGACCTGCAACTGCGCCGCATCCGGGGCGTCCAGCACCTCGGGCGGTTGTTCCAGCAGATCAAACATCTGCGCCATGTCAATCAGCGCCTGCCGGATCTCGCGGTAAACCGTGCCCAAAAAGTTCAGCGGCATGGTGATCTGGATCATATAGGCGTTGACCATCACGAAATCGCCCACCGTCAGGTGCCCGGCCCGAACCCCAAGCGCCGCCATCACCATCACCGCCACAAGGCCGCCGGTGATCAGCATGGATTGGCCGAAATTCAGATAGGCCAGCGAATAGGCCGTCTTCAGCGAGGCGGTTTCATACCGCTCCATCGCTTTGTCATAGCGGCCCGCCTCATGCCCTTCGGCGTTGAAATATTTGACGGTTTCAAAGTTCAGCAGGCTGTCGATCGCCTTTTGGTTGGCGTCCGTGTCCTGATCGTTCATTTCCTTGCGGATCTTGACCCGCCATTCGGTCACCTTGAAGGTAAACCAGATATAGACCGCAATGGTGACAGCGACGACAGCCAGATACCAGACATCAAACACCACAAACAGGATGCCCGCGATCATCAACAGTTCCAGCACCAGGGGGCCGATTGAAAACAACAGGAACCGCAACAGGAAATCGACACCTTTGACCCCGCGCTCGATGATCCGGCTCAGCCCGCCGGTCTTGCGGGTGATGTGATAGCGCAGCGACATGGCGTGCATATGTTCAAAGGTTTCCAGCGCCAGCCGCCGCAGGGCGCGTTGCCCGACCGGGGCAAAGACCACATCGCGCATCTGGGCAAAGCCGATGGTCATCAGGCGGGAAAATCCATAGGCGACCGTCAGCCCGACCGCCCCGGCGATCAACATATAGGTGCCGGTTTCCGGCCCGGCATTCGGGGCCATCGAATCAACCGCGCCCTTGAAAAAGAACGGCGTCACCACCGACACGATTTTTGATGCCAGCAGGAACAACAGCGCGACCACGACCCGCCATTTTACCCAGAACTGCCCCTCCGGCCACAGATACGGCAGCACCTTGCGCACCGTGCGCATACCGCTTTGCTTATCGGATTTTTCGACGCTGGATAAATCGGCCATGGCACCCCCTAGACGCCCTTACATAGGAGGCGATTTCGCCGCTGACCAGAGACCTCAGTCTGGAATCGTGAAAATCTGGCCCGGATAGATCAGGTTGGGATTGCGGATCGAGGTGCGGTTGGCGTCAAAAATTTGCATATATAACCGCCCGTCGCCGTAATTTGCCTTGGCCAGCGCCCACAGGGTTGCGCCCGGCTGAATGGTGATCTTGTCGATTTTCGGCAGATCGGTCGTGGTGTCAGAATGGCTGGGCGCCGTGGCAGAGGCGACGCGTTTGACATCTTCGGGGTTTTCCTTGCGAAACGGCGTTTCCAGCCGCGAGGTCACTTTGCCCGATGCATCCAGCTCATCGACCCGCAGGGTATAGGTGCCTGGATCGACCTCGGGTAAAGTCATTTGCCAGGCCCCGTCCGGGTTGACCAGTTCGGTCTTGACCGGGCGGTCATTGACATAGACCCGCACATGCTGGTCCAGCCCGCCGCGTCCGGCCAACAGCACTTCGCCCTGATCGTCATAAGTGATCAGGTCCAGGGACACATTGGCCATTGCCTCCGGGGCGTTGCCCGCAACCGATGGCGGCTGCATCAACTTCACACCGGATTTTCCGGCGATCACGATGGCCGGCGCCTGCGGGTCGCTGGCCGTTGCCGCTGCTGCCGCGACCGCTGCGGCCATGGAATTGTCGCCGGTTGCGGGCTTGGCTGCGTCGCTCTGCCCGCTATCGCCCGCGGCAGCCGTATCGGTCTGAGCAGCCGCGTCATTTGTCGCCGGGGTTGCCGCAACGACGCTGCCGGCTTCGGGACCGACGACGAAAACACTGTCTTCGGACACCACCATCTGGCCGCTTGGGTCCTGGGCCTGAAGGGTGATTGTTTGCGGTTGATCTTTCGGCGGCACGTCAAACATGGCGACAAAATTGCCGCGATTGTCAGCTTTGATCGTGGCGACGACCGCGCCGTTCAAAACCACCTCGACCGCGGCGCCGGGCGCGGACTTGCCGGCCACGATGGCGGCACCGGCCTTGTCCACCCGCACCAGTTCAAAAACGGGCACGGTTCCGGCCGCCAAACCGGGTGCGACCGTCCCGACAGCGGGTTTCGTCGCGCTGGTGCCGCTTTGCGGCACGGCGGAAGGGGGCGTGTTGCTGGCCACAACCGTTTCGCCGACGACCGTCGCTGACACCGTCGCATCGGTCGGATCGGTCTTGGCGGCGTCGTTGTTCATTGCTTCCGGGGCCGCGCCTTGGGCAACCGGGGAAGACACCGCCGGATCACCGGGCACGGCAACACCTGCCGGTGCCGCGATCTTGGCGCCGGAATTTTCGCCGGTCTTGCTGTCTTCGCCGGTCAGAACCATGCCCGCGATGATCGCCACCGCAATCAGGGCCGCGCCGCCCGCAATCAGTCCGCCATTTCCCGAAATCACCGAGCCTGCAGCCATATGCCCATTTCCCATCTGGCCCATCCCCCCGATGCGCCTTGAACCTTAGATAGCAACTCCGTAAACATTTTTCTATCGTATTCCGAGTTGCAGGATATTCCATGTCAAAGATGTTGCCGTCCGTTTGCGTATTCTGCGGGTCGCGAAACGGTGATGACCCGGCCTATGCCGCCGCCGCCCGTGACCTGGGCGCGGTGCTGGCACAGCAAAACTGGCGGCTGGTTTACGGGGCCGGCGATGTCGGCCTGATGGGGGAAACCGCCCGCACGGCACAGGCCCGTGGCGGCCAGACATTCGGGGTGATTCCGGTCCATCTGTTTGAACGCGAGGTCGGCAAACGCGACCTGACCCATTTTGTGATCACAGAAAACATGCATGAACGCAAAAAGGTGATGTTCATGAATGCCGATGCAATCGTCACCCTGCCGGGCGGGGCCGGATCCATGGACGAGTTCTTTGAAGTGATGACATGGCGCCAGTTAAGCCTGCACAACAAACCGATTTATCTGTTGAATATCAAAGGCTACTGGGACCCTCTTATTGCACTGATTGACCATATGATCGCGCGCGGCTTTGCGGATGCGCCGTTTCGCGATTACATGCGGGTCGTGTCAACCGTGGCCGAATTGACCAAGGCATTGCAGGCGGATTTTGCCTGATCCGTCAGTATAGGCCGGTTATTGCGCCAGCCCCAGCGTATAAAGCCGTCCGTGTTGGGGCATTGCGTCATTTACCCCGGCAAGCCGAAGGCAATGCCAGGCCATCGCGTGGTTGGATGAGGTCACCGGCACGCCGGTCGCCGCCTCGATCCGGGCAACTGCCGCCGCGATCCGGACCGAGGTGCAGGACACAAACACCGCGTCCACGTCCCGCCCCTTCACAATCGTGTTGATGGCGTTCACAAGGCTTTCATCGTCAATCGCCGCCACCACCGGATCCTGTTCTTCGTTAAAGGAACCGAACACCGGCACGCTATAGCCCGCGCTTTCGATATAGTCGCGAACGATCACATTCACATCGGCGCGATAGGGCGTCAGAACGGCGATCCGCTTTGCCCCCAGCGCATCAAATCCGGCGAAAGCGGCCGAAATCGGGTTGGTCACCTTGGCCATCGGTTTGGCAGCCAGCAAGCGTTTGGACACCAGATCGGCCCCCAGGACCATGGTCGCCGAGGTGCAGCCAAAGGCCAGCACGTCCAACCGGTCCCCGGCCAGAATCAGTTCGGCGGTTTCGGTGATCAAAGGCTCCATCGCGCGCAGGGTCTCGGGCGTGATCGAGGGGGAATTCTTGATCCGCGCATGATAAACATCAACGCCGGGCTGGGTGATGATCGCGCGAAACTCATGCTCCATCGTGTAGTCGCTCGACAGAACCACAACCCCGATGCGCGCCCTGGCACCGATCACATTCGTCGTTGTGAACGGCAGATTTTCGATCATTTCGAAATCCGGTTTCGGATTATCCTTGGCCATAGCGCATTCCTTCGTTTGAATGTTCGGGGGGGCGCCCAATGATCATATCCGCGATCATCTGGGCGCAGCCGTTGGACATGGTCCAGCCCATATGGCCGTGTCCGGTGTTCAGCCACAGGTTTTCCAGCGGCGACCGGTCGACAATCGGGATGCCGGTCGGTGTCATCGGACGCAGACCCACCCAGTATGTGGGCCTTGAGAAATCCACGCAGTCCCCGAACAAGGCACGGGCGCGTTTCATCATAGGGGCGAAATCGGCTGGTTTATGGGCGGTGGAATAGCCCGCGATTTCGGCGGTTGCCGTCAGGCGCAGCCGGTCGCCCATGGGGCAATAGGCCAGCAGATTTTCCTCATCCACTCCCCCCAGGCGCGGGGCCTTGTCGGGGTCGGTGATCGGCAGGGTAACGGAATAACCGCGCACCGGATAGATCGGCAGCCGGATGCCCAGCGGGCGGACCAGTTCCGGGCTGGCAACCCCAAGGCACAAGACAAACGCATCGGCCTCAACCAGCCCTTTGTCGGTTTCCACGCCAAGGAGCCGCGCCCCATCCCGGCGCAGTCGCCTGATTTCGGTGCCATATTCAAACACCACCCCCCGCGCGGCGCAATGATCGGCCAGCGCCTTGGTGAACAGGTGGGCGTCGCCGCTTTCATCCTCAACCGCATAAAGCGCCCCGGCAATGGACGGCGCGGCCGCTGCAAGACCGGGGTCGCGTTTGACCACCGCGTCGCGGTCCAAGAGGTCAATCTCAACCCCTTGGGCGCGCAGCATATCGGCCTTGGCCCCGGCGGCGGCCAAGGCTGCCGGGCTTCGGTAAAAATAGATCAGCCCGCCACGGTTGCCGTCATATTGCACGCCCGTCGCCTGAACGGTTTTTTGCAGCTCTCGCTGGGAAAAAATGCACAAATTGGCCTTGATCGCGGTGTTGGCGCGGGTGCGGGCATCGGTGCACTGGCGCAGAAACGCCAGCACCCAGGCCCATTGCGCGACCGAGACTTTCGGCCGGAACCGGATCGCCTGATCGCCGTTGCGCAACGAGCGCCACATCAACCCCGGCGCTTTCGGCGAGGCCCAGGCATAGGCGTGGCCCGG
>JAURMY010000048.1 GCA_030830465.1 Alphaproteobacteria bacterium | reverse complement strand
CAGTTTGGCGCAGAGCGGCGGCAGCAGGCGGTCGATCGCGGCCATGATGTCGCTTTCCAGCCCGATCGGATCGGGCAGCGACAGGCGCATGGCAAAACCGGTGTCAGGCCGGGCCGGGGTGATGGGTTCAGGTTCGATCCCCAGCGCCTGGTCCAGCCGCTGCACCACATCCCGCCCGAACCGGCGCGCCAGCGCAGCCCGCGGCAGGCCTGACAGATCGTCGATCCGCCGGATGCCCAGTTTGGCCAGATTGACCGCGGCGGCGGGGGGCAGGCGCAGGGCGGCGATGGGCAGAGGGCCGATGGTCTGGCGGGTCAGGCCGGGCGGGGCGATCACCGGGGCGGCGGTGGCCAGCGGCAGGCGCGGGGCCGCGCCGCCCCGTGTCCAGTGGCGCTTGGCGGCGCGCGATCTGGTGGCGCGGGCCTCCTGATCTATCGCGTCGCCGGAGCGTGTGCTGCCGCCCTGCTGGCCGGCATAGCGCGCCAGCGCCCAGGCGGCCCCTGCCGTGTCGGCGATGCCGGTCTGCACGCTGAGCCCCATATCGGCGCAGTCCGATTGCAGGGTTTCGGTCAGGGCCGCCTCGCCGCCGAACAGATGGGCGCAGCCGGTGATGTCCAGCAGCAGGGCGGCGGGGGGTTCCGCGGCGACATAGGGGGTAAACTTGCCCGCCCAGCGCCGGAGCGTGGTCAGGAAAGCCGCCTCGGCCAGCGGATTGGCCGGCCGGGTCAGCAGTTCGGGACAGAAGGCGCGGGCATCGCGCAGGGGCTGGCCGACGCGCAGTCCTTCCGCCGATGCCTCGGGCGACAGGCTGGCCAGGGTCTGGGTGTTGTTGTCGGTGGCAACCACGGCAAAGGGCCCTGACAGGGTGCCGCGTTCAGCGCGCAGGACACGCTCGGCGGCCAGACGGGGAAACCAGACAGAAAGGATTCGGCGGGTGGGCATGGGTTTTGTTCGCTGTTTGTTCTTAATTTACCGCCGGTTCCGGTGCGAGTCGAGTCTGGTTTGGCCGGGGGGCTGATTTGGCGGGGGATTGCGCATTTTCGGACCACAGATAGCGGTTCGGAGCCTGCAAGAAATCAGGGACCATCTGCGCAAAGCACCTTGTTCCGGCGCAAAATCCATGTCATGAAAATTTAGGCGAAATTTTCATGGACGGCGCGGAATGCTGCAGGACCGGCAACTGACCAGCCAGACTCTGGGGGCTGATCTCAGGGCGCTCAGGCGGGCGCGGGGGATGACCCTGGCCGCGCTGGCCGGGGTTTTGGGGCGGTCGGTCGGCTGGGTCAGTCAGGTGGAGCGCGACCTGTCAAAGCCATCGATTGACGACCTGCGCGCCATGGCCAGCACCTTTGCGGTGCCATTGTCGCTGTTTTTCGGGCAGTCCGGTGCGCCGGTGGAAGAGCAGGGCTATGTGGTGCGGCAGGGCGCGCGACGGCGGATCGGCTCGGGCGAGGGCGGGCTGATCGAGGAAATGCTGTCACCCGATCTGACCGATGATTTTGAGGTTGTGCATTCGGTATTTGAACCCGGTGCCAAGCTGCGCGCACCAAATATGCGCCCGACGCAGGAAGTCGGCTATCTGGTGTCGGGCCGGCTTGATATGATGATTGGCGGGCGACAGTTTACCCTGTCGGCGGGGGATTCGTTCCGCATCCGGGGCGAGGCCTATCAGTGGGCCAATCCCTATGCGGAACCAGCGGTTGCGATCTGGGTGATCGCGCCGCCGGTTTATTGAGGGGGCTGGGATGAAAACGGGACGATGCCTTTGCGGCGCAGTGCAATACAGGTCGGTCGGGCCCTGGCGGGACGTGATTTCGTGCCATTGCGAAACCTGCCGCCGCACCTCGGGGCATTTCTGGGCGGCAACGGCGGTGCCTGCTGAAAAGCTGGAGTTCGTCAAGGATACCGGGTTGGTGTGGTTTGAGTCATCGCCCATCGCCAAACGCGGTTTCTGCAAGTCCTGCGGCTCTAGCTTGTTTTACCGACATAAGGACAAATCCTATATTGCGGTGGCGGCTGGGACGCTGGATCAGCCCAGCGGTTTACAGATGGTGGAAGAAGTGTTCACCCACGAGAAGGGCGATTATTACGACCTGTCAGCGGGCGTTGCTCATGCCGAAGAATGGTCTGCGCATTGGAAAACCGAAGATGCCGGGGAAAAATCATGAGCGACCATAAGGGTTCCTGCCTGTGCGGGGCGGTGTCATTTCGCATTGAAGGCCCGTTGCGCGCGGTGACCTCTTGCCATTGCACCCAATGCCGCAAGACTTCGGGGCATTATTGGGCGGCGACGGGCGCGCCGCTTGCGGCGATCACCTTCACGCGCGATGCCGGGTTGAAATGGTATCGCAGTTCAGAGTCCGCCGAGCGGGGCTTCTGTGCGACCTGCGGCTCGTCGCTGTTCTGGAAGCCGACCGGACAGGACCGGATGGCCATTGCCGCCGGGGCGCTGGACAGTCCCACGGGCCTGACCACCGCCAACCATATCTTCGTGGCCGACAAGGGCGATTATTATCTGCTGGCCGATGGTGTGCCGCAGAAGGCGGGTGATCTGTGACGGTTCAGGCGTCTTGCCTGTGTGGAAGCGTGCGGTTTTCGCTGCAGGGCCCGGTCGGCGACATCACCGGCTGTCATTGCACGCAGTGCCGCAAGACCTCGGGCCACTACGCCGCGTCGTTTGATGTGGCGGGCGCACTGGACTATGCCGAACGGCGCGGTCTGGCGGAATATGTCACCCCCAGAGGCGCAGTGCGCGGGTTCTGCCGGAATTGCGGTTCAAGCCTGTGGTTTTGCGATGCCGACGGTCATCTGTCGGTTGAGGCGGGGGCAGTCGACGGGCCAACCGGCGCCCGCCTGACGGCGCATATTTTCACCGCCGACAAGGGCGATTACTATGCCATCGCCGATGGCGTGCCACAGGCGGAGGGCTGGTGATGCTGGAGACATTTCTGGCCATGGACCCGGTGACCATCGCCACATTCATGGGGGCGGGCATTCTTTTGAACCTGACACCGGGGGCGGATGTGATCTTTGCCTCGGCCTGCGGCATATCGGGCGGCTGGCGGGCAGGCGTGGCGGCGGCCTTTGGCATTTCGCTGGGCAGCCTGTGGCATGTCCTGCTGGCGGCGGTCGGGGTGTCGGCGATGCTGTTGGCGGTGCCGCATGCCTTTGATGCGATCCGATTTCTGGGGGCGGCCTATCTGGCCTATCTGGCCTATAAAAGCTGGACATCGGTGCCTGATGTGGCCAAGGGCACCGGCACGGCCAACCTTAGCCGCGCCGTCAGCCGGGGCTTTTTGACCAATGCGCTGAACCCCAAGGTCGCGCTGTTCATACTGGCCTTTCTGCCGCAGTTCACCGATCCCATGCTTGGCCCGGTCTGGCGGCAAATTCTGGTTCTGGGGCTGATTTTTTCGGCCACGGGCCTTGTCATCACCTCGGGCTATGGCGCGGCGGCAGGGGTGTTTGGACATCTGTTGCGCCAGCGCTTGCGCGTGATGAACAAAATAACTGCAATCGTATTTGGCGGGCTGGCGGCCCGTCTGGTTTTGGACTGACGGAGAAGAATATGGTGGATGTACCCAAGACAGCGCGGGTGGTGATTATCGGGGGCGGGGCGGTTGGAACGTCGTCGCTTTACCATCTGGCCAAGGCGGGCTGGACCGATTGCGTTCTGCTGGAAAAGAACGAGCTTACGGCAGGGTCTACCTGGCACGCGGCGGGCAATGTGCCGACCTTTTCCACCAGCGGGTCGATCATGAACATGCAGCGCTATTCAACCGAGCTTTATGCCCGTCTGGGGGCCGAGGTTGATTATCCGATGAACTATCACGTCACCGGGTCGATCCGGCTGGCCCATTCCAAAGAGCGTATGCAGGAGTTTCAGCGCGCCAAAGGCATGGGCCTTTATCAGGGGATGAACCTGGAAATTCTGCGACCGGACGAGATCAAGGCGAAATATCCCTTCATCGACACCCATGACCTGCAAGGCGCGCTTTATGATCCCGCTGACGGGGACATTGACCCGGCGCAGTTGACCCAGGCGCTGGCCAAGGGCGCGCGGGATATGGGGGCAAGGATCATCCGCTTCTGCCCGGCCATTGGTGTCAGCCGCGAAAACGGCGAATGGATTGTCCACACGGAACACGGCGATATCCGCTGTGAATATGTGGTCAACGCCGCCGGATATTATGCCCAGCGGGTTGGCGAGTGGTTCAAGCCCTATGGCGGACGCACCGTGCCGATGATGGTGATGAGCCATCAATACATGATTTTTGACGAAGTGCCCGAGGTGAAGGCCTGGGCCGAACAGGCAGGGCACAAGCTGCCGCTGCTGCGCGATGTGGACACGTCCTATTACCTGCGTCAGGAGAAGAACGGCTTTAACCTTGGCCCTTATGAGCGCAACTGCAAGGCCCATTGGGTGCAGCCGGATGATCCGATGCCCGATGATTTCAGTTTCCAGCTTTATCCCGACGATCTGGACCGGCTGGAATATTATATCGAGGATGCGATGGCCCGTGTGCCGTTGCTGGCCGAGGCGGGCGTTTCAAAGGTTATCAACGGCCCGATCCCCTATGCGCCCGATGGCAACCCGCTGATCGGGCCGATGCCAGGCGTGCCAAACGCGTTTGAAGCCTGTGTCTTTACCTTTGGCATCGCCCAGGGCGGCGGGGCTGGCAAGGTGCTGGCCGAGTGGATCACCGAAGGCGCGACCGAATGGGATATGTGGTCATGCGACCCGCGCCGGTTCACGGATTACACCGATCGCGACTATTGCATTGAAAACGGCAAACAGGTCTATGGCCACGAATATGCAATGCATTTCCCCTGGCACCGCTGGCCTGCCGGCAAGGACCGCAAACTGTCGCCTGTCCATGGCGATGTGGTGGAAGCGGGCGGACAGATGGGCGCCTATAACGGCTGGGAGCGGGCCAACTGGTTTGCGAAACCCGGCGATGACGTGTCCGAGGAACGCACCCAGACCTGGGCGCGCTCCGGCCCGTGGTCGGACCGGATCAAAGAGGAATGTGAAGCGGTGCGCGACGGGGTCGGGGTGTTGGACCTGCCCGGTTTCTCGCGGTTCAACCTGACGGGACACGGCGCCGCGGACTGGCTGCGGGGAATGATTTCCGGCGGGCTGCCCAGGGTCGGGCGGATGAACCTGGCCTATTTCCCCGATCACCGGGGCCGGATCCTGACGGAAATGTCGGTGATGCACCATTCCACCGATTTCTTCACCCTGATCACCGCCGGCACCGCCCAGTGGCACGATTTTGAACATCTGCAAAAGAACCTGCCCGAGGGGTTGCATCTGACCGATCACACGGCGGACTTTGACACGATGATCGTGACCGGGCCGAAATCGCGCGCGTTGCTGGCCGGCAGGACCGATGCAGACCTGACCCT
>JAURMY010000047.1 GCA_030830465.1 Alphaproteobacteria bacterium | reverse complement strand
GCGATCATCCGTTTGACGGCGGCCTGGCTCATATCTCCAAGTTCATTGGTGTTTTCTGACTGGTCTTCGGTCTTGGTGGCTTCGGTGTCCTTGGCGGCCATCGGTCACTCCGGTTCGGACAGGTGCAGGCACCTGTCTTGTTGTTTTCGAATCATTGGGGCGAATCAACACAGCGAATCACTGATTCGCAATGCACATTACCCCTTTTTCTTTACCCAAACTTTACCATCAATGAGGTTTTGTAGATGTTTTGACAAGGTTTCGGCCTCGCTGGCCTCGGCGCCGCCGTCTTTGATGGCGGAACGCTGGGCCTTGTTGCGGGCCTCGGCGGCTTGTCCAAGACGCCATGTCAGACCTTCATCGACCAATCCTGCCATATCTGCCATCGCCTCAGAAATTTCCAGCGCACTGCCCCTCAGCGCCGCCAGCTTGGCCAGTTCCTCGGCCACAGCCATTTTGGCGATTTCGGGTGTTGCCGCCTGGGAAAGCGCGGGTGCAATACGGACATGGCGAAGCGACAGCAGTTTTTCAACCGTCCCGGACCCCGCTGCGGCATCAATTTTGGCGCTGAGGTCAGGGGCTGTCATATCCGCATCATGGCCGTGCAACAGGCAAAGGTCGCGGATATGGCTGTAGCCCGGACTGCGGAACGCCTGCTTTTCCAGTGCGGTTTCAAAGGTTCGGATGATTTCTGGAAATTGCACGCAAATGGCCAGAATGACCGCCTCGCGCAGGCGATTCTCGGTGTCGGGTTGTGCCGCGGTCTGACCCAGCGTCGAACTGATTGTGTTGGGCATCGGGCGCGGATCGGGTTTGCGGCCAAATCCCGGGGTGAATCCGGTGCGTCTTTTGCCGGTCGCGGTCTGGCGGGCCGGGGCGAACAACACCGCGCGGCGTTCTTTCACGGCGGCGGTATAATGGTTGCGGATCGCACCGTCGCGAATTTTGTCAAGCGCCGCTTTCAGCGAAACATCCAGTGCGGCGCGGCGTTCGGGGCTGTCAAAGACCTTGCCGTCAATTTCCCGCTGCCACAAAAGGTCGACCATGGGCCGGGCCGCGTCCAGCAGTTTCTGCATTGCGCCGGCCCCCTGACTGCGCAGCAGATCATCCGGGTCCAGCCCCTCGGGCATCAGACAGAACCGCAAACTGCGCCCCGGTTCCAGCAGCGGCAAAGCGACATCAATCAGGCGCATCGCTGCGGCCTGACCGGCGCGGTCGCCGTCCAGCGTGATCACGGGTTCGGGGTGCAGACGCCACATCAGCAAAAGCTGATCCTCGGTGATGGCCGTGCCCAAGGGCGCCACGGCATGGCCGAATCCCGCCTGGGCCAGCGCAATCACATCCATATACCCCTCGGCCACGATCAGGGCATTGGCCTTTCCGGCGGCTTCACGCGCGGGCAGTGCGTTATAAAGGCTGCGACCCTTGTCAAACAGCGCGGTTTCGTTTGAATTCAGGTATTTGGCGCGGGCGTTCGGGTCCATTGCGCGGCCGCCAAAGGCGGTGGCGCGGCCGCGCAGATCACGGATCGGGAACATGATCCGGCCGCGAAACCGGTCATATGGCGCGCCGCCATCATCGGGTTTGATCGCAAGGCCTGCATCAATGATCAGTTCGGGCGCGATCCCCTTGCCGGTGAGATGCTGAAACAACGCGGTCCGGTTGTCCGGCGCAAAGCCGATTTCAAAGCGGTCCAAGGTGGCCTCGGTTAAAGCGCGGCGCTTGAGGTAATCCCGCGCATCCGCCGCCCCGGCGGTTTTCAGTTGCAGGCGGTAATATTGCACCGCCTGTTCCATCACGCCGGCCAACTGGGTGCGGTGATCCGCCTGTGCCTGTGCTTTGGGATCGCGGGCGGGCATCGGCACCCCGGCCTCACGCGCCAGAATTTCGACGGCTTCGATGAAGGAAACATTTTCGGTTTCCTTGATGAAATTCAGCGCGTCGCCTTTGGCATGACAGCCAAAGCAATAGTAAAACCCCTTGCGGTCATCCAAGTGAAAGCTGGCGGTTTTTTCCTGGTGGAACGGGCAGGGGGCCCAGTAGTCGCCCTTGCCGGGATTGGATTTTCTGGAATCCCAAGTCACCTTGCGCCCGACGACTTGCGACAGGGACACACGGGCGCGGAGTTCGTCAAGGAATCCGTTTGGCAGGCTCATGGCGTGAATATCGGCTTTGGCGCGGCAAAGGGCAAGGGTTGCGCGCGTGCCGCGCGTCCGGGCGGGGGGCTTTGCCCCCTGCGACCCCCAGAGTATTTTGGGAACCAAGATGGCCTAAAGTGAAATGGGTAAAAGTTTAGTTACCAAACGCTGCCTGAAATCAAAGGTTTCAACGCGTTAGGTGATGCGATTTGCGCCGGGCAAAATGCAATTCGCCTTAGCGCGGGGTGATCCTGATCGTCTGGCGCAGGGCGTTGTCGTCGCGGCTGAAGATCAGAATCTGGTCGCCGGTGGTGACCACGGCGTACCAGTCCGGGCCCTGGGTGAAGGCGGCTGCGGTTGCGCCGTCGGGCAGGGTGATTTCCGCGGGCAAAGGCAGCGGATCGGGCAGGCTGCGAATGGCGGTCGGAACCCGGATGACAATCAGGACGATGATGGTTACAAGGCCCAGTATCATCGAGGCGGTCAGGATCGTCACAAGAATACGCAGGAACCGCAGATTGGCCGGTTCACCGGTAGGTTCAGGAAGGTCGCTCATGTCAGATCCCGTTTTGCGTGTGGTCATCGGCGCTTTGCCGCCGCCCCGGCTTGATAAGGCCTTGGCCGAGATTGTGCCAGAGGAAGCGTCGCTGTCGCGTTCGCAACTGGGCCGGTTGATCGAAACCGGGGCGGTGTCGCGCGAAGGCGGTGCTGTTGTGACGGCGCTGAAGACAAAGGCGGCAGAGGGGGATGTGTTTCTGATCACATTGCCCGAGGCGGCCGAGATCGAGGCGCAGCCGGAAGATATTTCCCTTGAGGTGGTTTATGAGGATGCCGACCTGATCGTCATCAACAAGCCGGCGGGCATGGTGGTGCATCCGGCACCGGGTTCGGAAACCGGCACTTTGGTCAACGCTCTGTTGTTTCATTGCGGTGACAGCCTGTCGGGCATCGGCGGGGCCAAGCGTCCGGGCATCGTCCACCGGATCGACAAGAACACGTCCGGCCTGTTGGTGGTGGCGAAATCGGATCGCGCGCATCAGGGTCTGGCGGCGCAATTCGCCGATCACACGATGGAGCGGCATTATCTGGCGGTATGTTACGGGGTGCCAAGCCGGGCCGATCCGCGGCTGGCGGGGATTTCCGGTGTGGCCTTTGAAGAGGGCAATGTGATCCGCATTTCGGGAAATATTGCCCGGCATAAAACGGATCGAAAGCGCCAGGCGGTGGTGGCGAATGCCGGGCGTCACGCGATCACCCGGGTCAGGGTGGTGCAGGCGTTTGGCACGGCGGCGGCCTTGCTGGACT
>JAURMY010000416.1 GCA_030830465.1 Alphaproteobacteria bacterium | reverse complement strand
TAGCTGGCCGATGGGCGGCGGCAAGACCCGCACCGAGCCCGACATGACCGACTGGCTGGGCAAACGCGCGGGCGTCGGCAAGCGCCCGCCCTATGGTTTTCCGCGCAACAACAGGTTCAGCTAGGTTTCGCCGCGGTTTAAGTCTGGCATTCACCGCCGTTGGCGGTAGTCTGGGTTGGAAGACTGGCGACGATACGGGCCTCATGACATTGCAAGACCTCTCAACGGATTATGTCGGCACGAAGGGACGCCTGTTTCGCCTGGCGTTGAAAACCAGCCTGCTGACGGTGCTGACGCTTGGGGTCTACCGTTTCTGGATGAAAACCCGGTTGCGGCGCTACTATTGGTCCGCGATCCGGCCCGGTGGCCTGCCGCTGGAATATACCGGAACCGGCACGGAAAAGCTGATGGGATTTCTGATGGCCGTGGTGTTTCTGGCCTTTTACATCGGCATCGTAAACCTGATCCTGATGTTCCTCAGCTATGCCTTGTTGAATGACAATTTCACCGCCTATGCGCTGTCATTCGTCGGGCTGATCCCGATCTATTTTTTCGCCCGCTATCGGGCGCGGCGTTATATTCTGGCGCGCACCCGGTGGCGCGGCGTGCGGTTTGGCATTGATCCGGGGGCATGGGGATACAGTTGGCGGGCCATGCTGCATTGGCTGGCGACCATTCTGTCCCTGGGCTATCTGCTGCCCCGTCAGATGTTCTGGCTGGAGAAGTATCGCACAGATCGCACCTGGTTCGGGCGCGACCGGTTTCACCAGAACGCAGGCTGGCGGGTGCTGTTACGGCCGGCAGCGCATTACCATTTCGGGTTAACCCTGTGCCTGTTTTCCGTTGTCGCCGGAATGTTCGATGGCGCGGCATTTGCTTTGATGATCGTTGCGCTGCCCTGGCTTTTTATCGGCTGGGTGCATTTGCAGGTGCAGGCTTTCAGGGTTCTGACCCAGCATAAAACCCTTGGTCAGGACCTGACCTTTGTGGCCCGGCCCAGCACATGGAAGATTGTCCGGATTTATGTTTTCGGCGGTCTTCAGGCCTATTTCACGCTGATATTTCTGGTTGGCGTTCTGGCGGCGGTTCTGTTCGGGGTTCTGGCCGGTATCAATCCCGCGCTGTTTTCCGACCGCAATATTGACGCATTGTTTGAGGGCGGCGGTGCTGCCGGAGGCGGTTGGTTGATCGGGGCCGGTGCCGTGACATATTTTTCATTTTTCATTGCCTGGGGGGTGTTGTTGCAGGTTTTCATAACCTTGCCGTCCATGCGCCACTATGCTCAGACCCTGACCGTCAGAAACAGCCATCATCTGACCGGCATTGACCAGCGCCCGCGCGACGAATTTGCCGAGGCTGAGGGTTTTGCCGATGCGCTGGATATCGGGGCCGCCATATGACAGGCACGCCCGACATGTCGCCGGTTTTTGCCGATTTTGTAGACGGCGCAAGTGCCCGCCTGTGGCGGGTCAGCGTTGCCATGTCCGGCGCAAAAGGCGATGCGGCCCTGACGATCCGCCTGCCGGATGGACAGGCCCTAGTCTGGCCGGGCGCAGAGGTCCGCCGCCTGCCGGATCAGGCAGGGCGGGACGGGGATGTTTACGGCCTTATCGGCGACAGTCCGGCCCGGCTTTATGTCCGGTCCGGGGATCTGAACGCGCGTATTTCGGCTGTTTGCCCCACCCTGATGCGCCCCCATGTGCCCCGTGGCCTTATGCCAAGGCTTTTGGGGCTGGCGGTTGCGGCGGTGGCCTCGGTTGCGCTGATCGTGTTTGTGCTTGTGCCGGTTATGGCCGATCAACTGGCGGTTCTGTTGCCGCCCGAGGGCGAGCAGGCCCTGGGCGACGCGACCTATGAACAGATCCGCAACGGGTTGGACAGCGGCAATGGTCTGGGGCTGCGCGAATGCAACCGGTCCGCCGGGGTCAGTGCCCTGAACGCCATGGCAAGGCGGCTGGAAACAGCGGCAGACCTGCCTTATCCGCTGCGATTGCATGTGCTGAAACACGATATGATCAATGCCTTTGCCCTTCCGGGCGGGCATATCGTGCTGTTTGAAGGCCTGTTGAAAGATGCCCGCTCGGCGGAAGAGGTCGCCTCGGTGCTTGGCCATGAAATGGGCCATGTCGCCCATCGCGATCCGTCGCGCCTGGCCCTGCGTTCGGCAGGGTCAATCGGCGTTCTGGGCTTGCTGTTGGGGGATTTCGCAGGCGGTGCTGCGATCCTGTTTTTGACCGAACATCTGATCCAGGCGCAATATTCCCAGGGGGCTGAGTCCGCCGCCGACACCTATTCCCACGCCCTGCTGGCTGCTTCGGGCCTGCCAACCGGACCAATGGCCGACTTCTTTGATCGGTTGCACGCAAAATATGGGTCGGAATCCGGAATGCTGTCGCATCTGGCCAGCCACCCGGACAGTTTGGCACGGTCTGAACGGGCGCGGGCGGCAAACCAAGTGGGCGTAGATTTCGTGCCTGTGTTGTCCGCGCTGCAATGGGCGGATCTGAAAGCCATCTGCAACGGCTCATTCTGACCGGGGTGTTTGGCGCCGGATCGGGCAAATTTGTTGCAGCATGGCATCGGGTGGTTTAGACATCGCAAACCGTTGCTGAAACCGGAAGGAAACCCCGATGACGATTGCCAGACCCTTTGTGAAACTCGTCATGGCCGGTTTTCTTGCTTTCGCCCTGTTCGGTTGCGCCGCCGCGCCCGAACAGCAGGTTCTGGCACCGTCCACCAAACCAATGGGCGATTTCAAGCTGGGCATCCTGGTGGTCTATGCCGAAAAGGTTCAAAAAGGCCCGATGTCGCGCGACGCCGAACCGGAGGAACTGAAAACCGCGATGGAGGCTGAAATGCGCCGGCGGTTCGGCTCGATTGAGGGCAAGAAATTCTTCAATATCGCGATCGGGATTGATGCCTATGTTCTGGCGAAACCGGGCATTCCGCTTGTTGCCGCGCCGAAATCCGCGCTGATCGTGACCCTGAATGTCTGGGATGACGCGGCGAAAAAGATCATCACCGAAGAGGATAAGCGCTTTACCGTGGTTGAAAAACTGTCGGGCAAGTCGATCATGGGATCGGGCATGTCGATGTCGCGTGAAGAACAGATCCAGGAGATGGTTTTCAAGACCGCGGAAACGATTGAAACCTATCTGCGCGAAAACGAAGCGCTGTTTGTGGCGAAATAACCCTGCATCAAGTGCTTGATTTTCGCGCCTGATCCGATTAGTCAGCGCCCGTTGACAATCAGGCCTCGGTCGGGGCCCCAAAGATGAGGCGCCCGAAAAATGGCAAAAGCAAAGTTTGAACGTACGAAGCCGCATTGCAACATCGGCACGATTGGTCACGTTGACCACGGCAAGACGACGCTGACGGCGGCGATCACGAAGCAGTTTGGCGAGTTCCGGTCCTATGACCAGATCGACGCAGCGCCGGAAGAGAAGGCGCGCGGGATCACGATCTCGACCGCGCATGTGGAGTATGAAACCGCGGCCCGTCACTACGCCCACGTTGATTGCCCCGGCCACGCCGACTATGTGAAGAACATGATCACCGGCGCGGCGCAGATGGACGGCGCGATTCTGGTTGTGAACGCCGCCGACGGCCCGATGCCGCAAACCCGCGAGCACATTCTGCTGGGCCGTCAGGTCGGCATTCCCTACATGGTCGTTTACCTGAACAAGGTTGACCAGGTGGATGATGCGGAACTGCTGGAACTGGTTGAAATGGAAGTGCGCGAACTGTTGACCGAATACGGTTATCCGGGCGACGACATTCCGATCATCCCGGGCTCGGCTTTGGCCGCTCTGGAAGACCGCGACCCGGAAATCGGCGCGGAATCGATCAAGAAGCTGATGGAAGCTGTTGACAGCTATATCCCGCAGCCGGACCGGGCTGTTGACCAGCCGTTCCTGATGCCGGTCGAGGACGTGTTCTCGATCTCGGGCCGCGGCACTGTTGCCACCGGCCGGATTGAGCGCGGTGTGATCAAGGTTGGCGAGGAAATGGAAATCGTCGGTCTGCATGCGAACAAGAAAACCACCTGCACGGGTGTTGAGATGTTCCGCAAGCTTCTGGATCAGGGCGAAGCCGGCGACAACGTCGGTCTGCTGCTGCGCGGCGTTGACCGCGAGGGCGTTGAGCGCGGCCAGGTTCTGTGCAAGCCGGGTTCGGTGAAGCCGCATACCGAGTTTGAAGCCGAGGTCTATATCCTGACCAAGGAAGAAGGCGGCCGTCACACCCCGTTCTTCAAGAACTACCGTCCGCAGTTCTACTTCCGCACCACCGACGTGACCGGCACGGTCAACCTGCCGGAAGGCACGGAAATGGTGATGCCGGGCGACAACCTGAAGTTCAACGTTGAACTGATCGCCCCGATCGCGATGGAAGAAAAACTGCGCTTCGCCATCCGCGAAGGCGGCCGCACCGTCGGCTCAGGCGTCGTCTCGAAGATCATTAAGTGATCTGATCCGATCTCAGAACTGCAAAGGCCGCCCCGACGGGCGGCCTTTTGTTTGGGCGCACGCAAAGGCGCTTGCCTTGCCCTTGCGTTCGCGGGCAATCTGCGCCCATGACGCAATTCATGCATTTTGCTGTCGCCCTGAATGGCGACCTGGCGGCGCAGTCGCTTAAGGGCGAGGAGATCGCCCAAAGGGTGGCCGCACCCGATCTGATCTGGGTGCATATGCGGGCGGATTGCGAAGAAACCCGTGTCTGGATCGAAACCAACCTCAGCTATCTAGACCGCCCGGCGATCGAAGCGCTTCTGGCCGATGAAACCCGCCCTCGTGTCAGCGAAATCGGGCGCGGCGCGCTGATTATCTTGCGCGGGGTCAATTCCAACGAAGGGGCCGACCCCGAAGATATGGTGTCAATCCGCCTGTGGGTGGATGAAAACCGGATCATTTCAGTGGCCAAGCGCAACCTGAAATCGGTTGAAGCCTTGCAAAGCCGCATTCTGGCGGGGGATGGACTGGACCGGGCGGGACGCTTTGTCAGCGCGCTGGTGGATCGTCTGAACCAACGGATCGAGGGGTTCCGGCGCATTCTGGATGATGCCACTGACCAGTTGGAGCAATTGGTGATCGAGGCGCCGGATCAGGATCAACGCCGCCCGATCATGGAGCGCCGGCTGGAAACCATTCTGTTCCGCCGGTTTATCGGCCCGCAGCGCGATGCGGTCGGGCATCTGATGCAGTCCACGCTCAGCTGGCTGACCCCCGAGGATATGCGGCACCTGCATGAAAGCCACAACACCCTGATGCGGGTGGTCGAGGATCTGGACACGCTGCGCGAACGTTTGCAGATCCTGAAAGATGAACTGGCCTCGATCATGGGCGACAAGCTGAACAAGAACATGTATATCCTGTCGATCCTGACCGCCCTGTTTCTGCCGCTCGGATTTCTGACCGGGCTGTTCGGCGTGAATGTCGGCGGTATGCCGGGGGCGGGCTTTGCCGGGGCGTTCTGGATATTTGTGGCCGTGCTGCTTGCAATTATCGTGCTGCAAGCGGTTCTGTTCCGCATCCTGAAATGGTTCTAGGTGGCGGTCGCCGGAGATGCGAAGGCGCAGCCTGCGCAAGCATATCCGCTGAAATAGGTTAAGGATTTCAAGTAAATGGCTGTCAGTAAAACCGAATTCGGCACCGTCTTTGTCACCGGGGCGTCCGGCTATATCGCCAAGCATACGGTGCTGCAATTTCTTCAGCAGGGCACGAATGTGATCGGCTCGGTCCGCAACGGGGCCAAGGCAGAGGCGGTCCGCCGCGCGATTTCACCCCACTTGACGACGGTGCCGACGTCGCAGGGCCGGCTTGATCTGGTCACGTTGGACCTGAACACAGAGGACGGTTGGGCCGGGGCGATGAAAGGGGCGGATGCGCTGATCCATATGGCCTCGCCCTTTCCGATGACCACGCCGAAAGACGAAAATGACCTGATCCGCCCGGCGGTTGACGGCACTTTGCGGGCGCTGCGGTCAGCAAGGGCTGCGGGCATCAAGCGGGTGATCCTGACATCGTCGGTCGCGGCCATTTCCTTTCGCAACCCGATCCCAGACTTGTTGTCCCTGACCGAAAAGGATTGGAGCGATGCCAGCGATCCCATGATCCGGGCCTATGCAAAGTCCAAAACCCTTGCCGAACGGGCGGCATGGGACTTTGTGCGCGACCATCCCGAAATGGAACTGACCACGATCAACCCCTGTTTCGTGATCGGGCCGGCGCTGGATCTGGACTATGGCACGTCGCTGGGTTTGGTTCAGCGTTTGCTCAGCGGGCGCGATCCGGCCATGCCACGGCTGATGTTTGAAATCGTCGATGTGCGGGATATTGCGCGGATGCATGTGCTGGCGCTGGCCAATCCGGCCACAATCGGCGAGCGGCTGATCGGCAGCGCGGGATCAATCTGGTTCCGCGATTTGGCCCGTGTCATGAAAACCGCTTTCCCGGATTTGAAGATTGCCACCCGCACCGCGCCGGATGTCGTGATAAAGCTGCTGGCGCTGTTTGATCCGGCGATCCGCGAGATTGTGCCCATGCTGGGCAAAGAGGTGCGCACCGACAACAGCAAAGCGCGCGCCATGCTGGGGCTTGATTTTATTTCGGTGCAGCAATCCGCCCTGCAATCGGCGCAGTTCCTGCTGGATAACGGGCGGGCAAAATGAACAGAACAGGCTTGCATTGGCGGCGGCTGTTTCGTATGTCACGGCCTGTACTGACCACAGGGGTTTAGCTCAGTTGGTA
>JAURMY010000415.1 GCA_030830465.1 Alphaproteobacteria bacterium | reverse complement strand
CGAAGGCTCCGGCGGGGCCGGGCTGCATCGCGGCGGGTTTGGGCTGGAATATGAGCTGGAACTGCTGCGCGGCAACGCCAAGGCCAGTTTTGTCATGGACCACGGACGGTTCGGCCCGCAGGGCGCCAAAGGCGGTGAGGACGGCGCGCCCAACGAAGTCGAGGTTTGGCGCGGCGGGATCAAGCACATCCCCGAACATCTGTCCAAGGAACAGGATATCGCACTGGCCCCCGGCGACCGGGTACTGGTGCGCACGCCCGGCGGTGGCGGCTTTGGCAATCCGAAAGAGCGGCCCGACGCCCTGATCGCGGAAGACCGTCGCCTGGGACGCTATTCAGACGCCGACATCAAGGCGCGTTTCGGGCGCTAGGGCCGATCAGCTTTTGGGGCGCTTGGGCTTTTTCCGGGCGTAGGACGCCGGACCGGGTGCCTGCTTGTTGGCCTGTTTGCCGCCTTCGCGCGCCCATTTCGGTTTGCCCGCCGATTTGTTCTTCGGCTTCTTGCCGCCTTTGGGTTTGCCCTGATCGGGGCTGCGCTCTTCCATCACGCCGCTTTCCGGGTTGAAGGCGCGCTTGGGCTTTTTCTTGAACGGGCTTTTCTCGGACTTGTTGAAGGCCGGCTTTGCAGCGGGCCGCGCCGGGCGGTCCTGTGGTTCCGGGGCGGGGTCATAGGCGGCAACAGGCTCTGCGCGTTTCGGGCTTGGTTTTTCCCAACGGGGTTTCGGGCCGCGCGGTGCCGGGCGCGGGGTGTTGGAAAGATCGGGCGACGCATCCAGCGCGCGCAAATGAACGCCCGCTTCCAGCACCATACCAGCGCCGACCGATTTCAGAAATCCGGGCACCGAGGTGGCCAGAACCTCGACAAAGGTTTCGCTTTTTTGCACCCTGATCGCACCGATATCGTCTTTGGTCAGATTGCCAACCCGGCACAGCATCGGCAGCAACCGCCGCGCCTCGGCATTTTGGTCAAGCCCGGTTGAAATCGAAAACCACTTGCCCGGACCGAATGTCCCGCGCTTGCCACGCGGCGCGTCCGCTCCGGGTGCCGCCAGATCCTCGGGCGCGGAATGGCGGCTTTGATTAAGCCGCAAAAACGCCGCCGCGATCTTGTCAGGCCCGTGCAGGGCCAGAAGTTTTTCGACCGATGCCTTCTCGACCTCGGTCACGTCCTGTTCCCAGACCGGATCGGACAACAGGCGTTCCTCATCCTTTGCGATCACCTCGTCGGCTGAGGGTGCCGGTCCCCAATCAGCGGTGATCTTTGCGAATTTCAACAGGCGTTCGGCCTTGCCGCGCGATCTTGGCGCGACAATCAGGGTGGAAACTCCCTTGCGTCCGGCCCGCCCGGTCCGGCCCGACCGGTGCAGCAGGGTTTCAGCGTTGGTCGGCAGATCGGCATGGATCACCAGTTCCAGATTGGGCAAATCAATGCCGCGCGCCGCCACGTCCGTTGCAACGCAAACCCGCGCCCGACCGTCGCGCATCGCCTGCAAGGCGTGGGTGCGCTCGTTCTGGCTGAGTTCGCCGGACAGGGCCACGACGTTAAAGCCGCGATTGGTGAACCGTGCCGTCAGATGGTTGACCGCCAGCCGGGTGTTGCAGAAGACCAGCGCGTTCTGCGCCTCGTAAAACCGCAAGACGTTGATGATGGCGTTTTCACTGTCCTGCGGGGCGACATTCAGCGCCCGGTATTCAATATCGGCATGCTGGCTGGCCTCGCCCACAGTCGTGACGCGCACCGCGTCGGTCTGGTAATTTTGCGCCAGCGTCGCGATGGCGCGCGGCACGGTGGCCGAGAACATCAGGGTCCGGCGCGGGGTCGGTGCCTCGCCCAGAATGAATTCCAGATCTTCGCGAAACCCAAGGTCCAGCATTTCGTCGGCCTCATCCAGCACAACCGCCTTGACGCCCGACAGGTCGATGCCGCCGCGCAGGATATGGTCCTTCAGCCGGCCCGGCGTTGCCACAACGATATGGGCACCCCGTTCCAGCGCGCGCCGTTCGGTGCGAATATCCATGCCGCCGACGCAAGAGGCGACAACAGCGCCGGCCAGCGCATAGAGCCAGTCAAGTTCGCGCTTGACCTGCATCGCCAGTTCCCGCGTCGGTGCGATCACCAGGGCAAGCGGCACGTCGGCGGCGCCGAATGTCTCGGCCTCGCCCAGCAATGTCGGTGCAATGGCCAGACCAAAGCCCACGGTCTTGCCCGAACCGGTCTGGGCCGACACCAGCAGATCGGCCCCTGCAAGGGCGGGATCGGTCACCGCGATCTGAACCGGCGTCAGATCGGTATAGGCGCGTTTGGCAAGGGCATCGGCAAGGGTTTTGATCATCGGGGCGGCGGACATGGCGGCGGGACTTTCAGGATGGCGGGAAAGGCCTGCACCTAGGGGGTTTGCAGGGACTTGTATAGGGCAAAGCGCGGCTTGCGGCGATTTTGCGCCGTTGGGCGCGCAAAATCGGGGCTTGACGCGATCAAGATATTGCATAACCATGTTGTTATGGAATCACTTGGTTATCAACAGACAAACCCCGATCTGGACGCGGTTTTCGCGGCACTGGCAGACCCGACGCGGCGGGCCATTCTGTCTCGGCTGGCCGAAGGACAGGCCAGTGTCACCGAACTGACCCGGCCCTTCGCCATCAGCCAGCCTGCTGTTTCCAAGCACCTGAAAGTGCTGGAGCGCGCCGGACTGATTGAACGCGGCGTGGACGAACAGCGCCGCCCCGCGCGTTTGCGGGCCGATAATATGGCCATGGCCGCCGAATGGCTGGAATACTTCCGCCGCTTCTGGGGCACCAGTTTTGATCAACTGGACACGGTCCTGGCGACGATGAAAGAAAACGGAGAAACCCCATGAACAGCCCCGCAGTATACCGGATTGACCGCCAATTTGACGCCCCGCGCGCACTGGTCTGGCGCACCTGGACCGAGCCTGAATTGCTGGCGCGCTGGTACGGGCCCGGCGTAAAAACCATCATTCACGGCTATGATCTGCGACCGGGCGGGGCCTGGCTGAATGAAATGCAATGGGGTGACAAATCCGATCTTTCGAAAATGGCCTTTCTAGAGGTGGTGCCGCAGGAAAAACTGGTCTGGAACCACAGTTCCACCAACCGCGACTGGACCATCATCGCCAACCCGATGATGCCGGACTGGCCGCGCGTTCTGCTGACAACCGTGACGTTTGAGGACCGGGAAGGCGGCACATTGGTGAAAATGACCCAGGTGCCGGTCGGGGCCAGTGCCGAAGAAGAAGCCTGTTTTGCCAGGATGATGGCCGGCATGTCCAAGGGCTGGGGCGGCGGGTTTGCCGTGATCGACCAGATATTGAGCGATCTGAAAGGCTGAGAAAGGCCCTATGGCAACGGGGTGCTCCCGCCCGAACCCGGCCTTTGGCCGGTTCGGTTGGGCCCGGCTCAAACCTGTGGTTTGAGCCTTTGAGGGAAGGGCCGAACCTGCGGTTCGGACCAAATGCCTCCGGCGGGGATATTTCTGCCAAAAGAAGCCCGTTGAGGCTGCAAGAAAGGGCTGAAAATCGTTCAACCGCCGTTAGACATTCCCCGGCGCTGCCCCTAATCTTCGGCCATGAGCGACTCGGATATTCATGACAGTGCCTATAGTTGGTTCCGCCTGGCGGTGACCCTGACGATCAGTGCCGTCGGCACGGTCGGCATCTGGGCCATCATCATTGTGTTGCCGTTGATCGAGGCCGATCTGGGCGTGGACAGGGCGGCGGCGTCGCTGCTTTACACGCTGACGATGTGCGGTTTTGCGGCGGGCAATCTGGTAATCGGCCGGCTGGTGGACCGGTTCGGCGTGACCTGGTCGCTGATGCTGGCGGCGGCCTGCACGGCTGTCGGGTTTACCGGGGCGGCGCAGGCGCCCTCGCTCAATGTGCTGACCGCTTGGCAGGTGCTGATCGGGTTCGGGGCGGCGGTGGGGTTCGGGCCGCTGATCGCGGATGTATCGCACTGGTTTTCCATGCGGCGCGGGATCGCGGTCGCGGTCGCGGCCAGCGGCAATTATCTGTCAGGCGCGCTTTGGCCTTTGGCCCTGAAAGGTGTTCTGGCCACCGACGGTTGGCGGTCCGCCTATGTTGTGATTGCGGTGACGGTGATTGCGGTGATGGTGCCACTGGCCTTGCTGCTGTTGCGCCGGGTGCCTGCCGGGGCGGCCGACCTTGCAGAAACCGCGGCAAGGCAGAAACGCAAAGGGCTGAGCCTGTCGCCGCGGGCCTTGCAGATGCTGCTGGCACTGGCGGGCCTGTCCTGTTGCGTCGCCATGTCGATGCCACAGGTTCATATCGTGTCGTTCTGCGTGGATCTGGGCTATGGGCCCGCGGTCGGTTCCGACATGCTGAGCCTGATGCTGCTGGGCGGGGTCGGGTCGCGGCTGGTATCGGGCTTTGTGGCGGACCGGTTGGGCGGCGTCGCCACTGTGTTGATCGGCTCGGCCGGGCAATGCCTGGCCTTGTTCTTGTACCTGGCTGCGGACGGCCTGACGCCGCTTTACCTTGTCAGCCTGATTTTCGGGCTGGCGCAGGGCGGTATTGTCCCCAGTTATGCGGTGATCGTGCGCGAATATCTACCCGCCCGCGAGGCCGGCACGCGGATTGGTCTGGTGGTCATGGCCACGATCCTGGGCATGGCGGCGGGCGGCTGGATGTCGGGCTGGATCTATGACATGACCGGATCCTATCAGGCCGCCTTTTTGAACGGCATCGCCTGGAATTTCCTGAATATCGGTGTCATGGCGCTGATCTTTTTCAACGCGCGTCGGCGCAGCCTATTGGCCACATGAACGGAGAGCGTGCGATGCTGCAACAGGCGATAGATCTGACCCGCAGTTTGGTCGGAATGCCCAGCATTTCCACAGACAGCAATCTGGATGTGATCCGGTTCCTGCAAACCTATCTGACCGACCTTGGCGCGGATTGCACCCTCAGCCACGACGCGACTGGCGGCAAGGCCAACCTGTGGGCCACGATCGGGCCTGACATTGACGGCGGCGTGGTCTTGTCGGGCCATACCGATGTGGTGCCGGTCGAAGGGCAGGAATGGACCGGCGATCCTTTTGAGATGCGCAACGAAAACGCACGGCTTTACGGGCGCGGCACCTGCGACATGAAAGGCTTCATTGCCTGTGCCCTTGCGGTTGCCCCGGCCTTTGCCAAGGCAGACCTGAAACGCCCGCTGCATTTCGCCTTCACCTATGACGAGGAAACCGGCTGTCTCGGGGCCAAGGTGATGCTGGCGGCGCTGAAGGCCAGCGGCCGCCGCCCGTCCGTGTGCATCATCGGTGAGCCGACCGGCATGAAAGTGATCGAAGGT
>JAURMY010000414.1 GCA_030830465.1 Alphaproteobacteria bacterium | reverse complement strand
GTGGGATTTGCCGCCGAAACCGATGATGTTGAGGCCAATGCCACCGCCAAACGACAGCGCAAGGGATGCGATTGGATTGTTGCCAATGATGTGCGCCCGTCAACCGGCATCATGGGCGGCAGCGAAAACGCGGTGACGCTGATTTCCGACAGCGGCTCTGAAAGCTGGCCGCGCATGTCAAAGGATCAGGTTGCGGCCCGGCTGGCCGCCAGAATCGCGGAAACGCTGGGATGACTGTCGCAATCAGAATGGTTTACGGCGAAGGGGCGGACCGGGCGATCGCCTTGCCGGCTTATGAAACGCCGGGGGCTGCCGGGGCTGATGTGCGCGCGAACCTCAAACCGGGTGACCGTGCGGCGGGAATTGTATTGGCTGCGGGACAAAGGGCGCTGGTGCCGACCGGACTGCATCTGGCCATTCCGGCGGGATTTGAAGTGCAGGTCCGGCCACGCTCGGGTCTGGCGCTGAAACACGGGATTGGTCTTGTCAACAGTCCGGGCACGATAGACAGTGATTATCGCGGTCCTTTGGGTATCCTTCTGATAAACCAGGGCGATCAGGCGTTCACGGTGCGGCACGGCGAGCGGATTGCCCAGCTTGTGGTGGCACCGGTTGTGCAGGCGCGGTTTGAGGTGGCGGAAACGCTGGACCAGACCGGCCGCGGCACCGGTGGCTTTGGTTCGACCGGGCGGGGCTGATGGCGGCTGTTCTGCTTCTTGCCACAGGTTTTTTGGTGCTGGGCCGGATCATGCGCGTGCCACCGGCCACCCAGGCCCTTGCGCTTGGCGTGCTGTATGCTGCGGTGCTGCTTGTGCATGCAGCCTTGCCCGAGGGGCATGTTTTGCGCCAGGCGGTTGGCGGCTCTTTGCGGGGCTGGTTGATCCTGGGTGCCGCTGCGGGCCTGATTACGGGTTACATATGGGTGTTGCGTCTGTTGCGCAGGCGGGTGCCGGTTGCGGCACCTGCGCCGGTTGACGGTGCTTTTACCTCTGCCGAACTGGAGCGTTATGCCCGCCATATCGTGTTGCGCGAAATCGGCGGCAGTGGTCAGCAGAGGCTGAAAAAGGCGAAGGTTCTGGTTGTGGGGGCCGGGGGATTGGGGTCGCCCGTGCTGCTTTATCTGGCAGCGGCGGGGGTCGGGACCATCGGCGTCGTGGATGATGACACGGTCAGCCTGTCCAATCTGCAGCGGCAGATACTGCATACGGGCGACCGCTTGGGCATGGCGAAGGTTGAAAGCGCGCAAAAGGCGATTGACGCCATCAACCCGCATGTCCGGGTGCAGCCGTTCAACCGGCGGCTGACCGAAGAAAACGCACGGGAGGTTCTGTCGGAGTTTGATCTGATTCTGGATGGATCGGACAATTTTCCAACCCGCTATCTGGTCAATCAAACCTGCGTTGATCTGGGCAAGCCCTTGATTTCGGCGGCGATCAGTCAATGGGAGGGGCAGGTCGGATTTTACCACCCTTCCAAGGGCACGCCGTGCTACGCCTGCGTATTTCCTGAGGCACCCGCAGACGGGCTGGCCCCCAGTTGTGCCGAGGCCGGGGTGATGGGGGCGCTGCCCGGGGTCGTCGGATCAATGATGGCGGTCGAAGCGATCAAGTTCTTCACCGGTGCCGGGCAGGTTTTGCGCGGTGAAATCCTGATTTATGATGCGCTTTACGGTGAAAGCCGAAAGTTCAAGGCGCAAAAACGCGCGGATTGCGCGGTTTGTGGTGCTAAGACCGGCACTGACACTTCTGGTTGAATTTTATTTAACTTTATGGTTATATTGTGCTGCGCGGAGCGGCCGCGCGGGTATTCACAAGAGGGAAGATCATGGTTGAATTGACGATGGGGGTAAGCTGGGCCGGAGTGATCGTAGGGGCTGTGGCGGCGTTCATTTTGGGCTGGCTTTGGTATTCGCCAATGTTGTTTGGCAAGAAGTGGGCCGCAGCCCATGGGGTCGAGATGGGGTCGGCATCCTCCATGCCGGTGATGGCAATGGCGGCCCAGATCATCGGCCTGTTTCTGGTCAGCTGGTTTGTCGGCGTGACGGCTGTGGACAGCAAGCTGGCAACGGCGATCCTGGCCTTGCTGGGCTTTGCGATGTTGAACGATTCAGGGGCCATGTTCGCCAAAGTGCCAACGGCGGGGCGGCTGATCAATCTGGGATACTGGATCGCGTCCTATGTTGTGATGATCATATGTCAGGGGATATTTTAGAGCGAAATGCGTTAAACTTGCATCACCAAACGCTGCCTGAAATCAAAGATTTCAACGCGTTAGGAGATGCAATTTGTCCAGATAAAACGCACTTCGCTTTAGGTGTTCTGCACGTCACAGGCGCCGCTGCGCGCTATTTTTTCAGCCCGGGCTGCGGACCGGGCGGTGCCTCCGACGGAGATATTGTTCTGAACAAAGAGGGTGCTGTGTTACAGCATCGCCGGGACGACCTGATCCGGCGGGCGGTGCCCGTCGGCGAAGGTCTTGATGTTGATGATGACTTTTTCACCCATCTCCAGGCGGCCTTCGGAAGTGGCAGAGCCCATATGCGGCAGCAGCATGACGTTATCAAGGCC
>JAURMY010000413.1 GCA_030830465.1 Alphaproteobacteria bacterium | reverse complement strand
CTTGCCGGCAAGCGGTCCCTAAGCTTCCGCCCGGCCCCCTTGCCGCCGCGCAGCACCTTGCCCGCCATTGGACGCAAAGCGGAAAAAACACGGCGCGCCCGATCCGCCCCGGTCTTCAGAAACGCCATTCGGGACGGTTTTTCGGAAGCGTCCACATCCAGCAGACCCGCCCGCAGCAGGTTGGCATCCGGCAAGATGCCGCGTTTTGGCGAACCTTCAGCCTCAGGTGACTTGCTGGCCGGTCCAATTTCCGGGGCCGCACCGGTGATTTCCGGGCTGATCGCAATGCGGGGCGCGACCCGGTCAAGCGGGCGGCTGTCGGTTGTGTCGGCCTCATCCGGTTGCCCTGAACGGCGGCTTGAAAAGGCAGGGAGGGCGGGTGCAGGATCTTCACCCGTTTGCGGCACCGCGACCATTGCCGCAGCAGCGGCAGGGATGTCCTCGGCCTCGTCCTCATAGGCGTTTATGTCGTCTTCGGGGTCGTCTTCAAGATCCTCTTCGTCGTCAGCCTCAAACAGGTTCGTTTCGGCCCCGTCCGGGCTGTCTGCGAAAATATTTGTGGTTTCCGTCGCCGGCTCCGGCGCTATGGGGGCCTTGGCCGGTGCGACTGGCGGCTGAAACAGGTTTTCCTCATCCGCGCCCGGACGTTTGCGCACCGCGACTGGATCATCGCGCACGTCCACATCCGCACCCAGGAAGGCATAAGAAAAATCACTGCGGCCGAAAAACGGGGACCATTTCACCCCGTCATGGACCGACTCGCCCACAAAGCTGATCGGATTGAACCGGTGTTCAACCGCAAATTCTTCGGCTTCGTCCAGCGTTTCGCGCGCAATGACCGCCACCAGAACCTCGGGACCGGTACCGCGCCAGTCAAACACCAGATCGCTGACATCATAAGGCGTTTGGCCGTCCAGGGCCGCCTCGATCTGGTCGCGCTGATCGGTTTCCGAAGGGCCGGGCGCCGTCATTTCCAGATAGAGAATCTGGCTGTCCGGGATGATCAGCTTGGTGCCGAAACCCTTGCCTTCAAGCGCAACTGCAGTGCTGCGCAGAAAGGACAGATTTTCCTTCAAGGACGGATCATCAAGCGCCACGTCACCGACAACCGTCCAGTCCCCGCGCGGAGACCGGTGTAACAAGACAATCCCTGCATGCGACAGGTTAAGGGCGAAATTGGGCTTCATCGTCGGCCATTTAACAAGTATTTTGATCCCGTGGGAGTCATCTTATCGTTCGGGTTGCCAGAATAGCAGGAAATCGCCGATGGTCCAAATATTCCGTAACAAGCACTTGATATTACTGCAAATAGTGCTCAGGCTGGGGTGAACCACTACTATTGGGGATATTCCGGATGCGACGCCTGATTTATGTTCTGTTTCTGGTGCTTGGCACTGCGGCTGTGGCGGACGGGGCATCGCCGATTCTCTCGTTAAGTGGCACCGGGACGGTCACGGTGTCACCGGATTTGGCAACCGTTTCCCTGGGGGTCGAGGTGGAAGCCCCGACCGCCGATCGCGCATTGCGGGCCAATTCGGCGCGGATGTCGCAGATTTTCGCGGCCCTTGAAGACATCGGCATCGACAAGAAGGACATCCAGACCAGCCAGCTGTCGCTGTATCCGCAATGGGACAACAATGTTCAGAAAGCCGGGGATGCGCCTAGGGTCACGGGTTTTGTTGCGACCAACCTGTTGCAGGTCAGAGTTCGCGACCTGCCGCGCCTGGGCATGGTTCTGGATGCGCTGACAAAAGCGGGTGCCAACCGCATTCAGGGGATCAGTTTTGGCCTGTTCGATCCCGGCCCGGTTCTTGATGCGGCGCGCAAGGCCTCGGTGGCCGAAGCAGTCCGCAAGGCCGGGCTGTATGCAGAGGCGGCGAATCTGACGCTGGGGCCGATCATGTCGATTGATGAGGCCGGAGTGGAAAGCGCCATGCCGAATTTCAAGATGGCGGCGATGGCCGTGGCATCGGACGCGGTGCCGGTTGCCGAGGGGGAATTGACCTATTCGGCGACCGTCACGATCAGGTTCGCCCTGATCCAAAAGTAACGGCGGCGAAGTGCTTTCGCCGCCGCCGTGTCCTGCCTGGATTTACTTGCCTGTGGCTTTGGTCAGCGCCTGATCCAGATCGGCGATCAGATCGTCGGCATCCTCGATCCCGATGGAAATCCGTACCACATTCGGCCCCGCGCCGGCGGCGATCTGCTGTTCCACCGTCAACTGCCGGTGTGTCGTTGAGGCCGAGTGAATGACCAGCGAGCGGGCATCGCCCAGGTTAGCGACATGGCTGAAGATTTCCAGACCGTTCACCAGTTTTACACAAGCGTCATAGCCGCCTTTGACGGCGATGGTGAACAAAGCACCTGCGCCCTTCGGACAAATCCGTGCCATCCGGTCGAAATAAGGCGAGGATTTCAGCCCGGCATAGGTCACACCTTCGATGCGCGGATCGCTTTCCAGCCATCTTGCGACCTTTTCGGCGTTTTCCACATGACGCTCCATCCGCAGGGACAGGGTTTCGGTGCCCATCAGCGTGTAATGCGCCGCCTGCGGGTTCATCGTCATCCCCAGATCGCGCAGGCCAATGGCAATGCCGTGGAAAGTGAAGGCCAGATTGCCGAAGGTTTCATGGAATTTCAGACCGTGATAGGCCGGTTCAGGTGCCGACAAGGACGGAAATTTGTCGCTGGCCGACCAGTCAAACCGCCCGCTGTCCACGACGCAGCCCCCGGTGACGGTGCCGTTGCCGGTCAGATATTTGGTGGTGGAATGCACGACCAATGTGGCGCCATGCTCGATCGGGCGGCACAGGTAGGGTGTCGCCGAGGTATTGTCGACGATCAGGGGCACGCCAACTGAATCGGCAATCGCGGCGATCGCATCCAGATCGGTGATATAACCGCCCGGATTGGCGATGGATTCGCAGAAAATCGCGCGGGTCTTGTCGTCACAGGCTGCTTTGACCGCGTCCAGATCGTCAAAATCGACGAACTTGGCCGACCAGCCGAACCGTTTGATTGTCTGGCTCATCTGGGTGATGGTGCCGCCGTAAAGCCGGGTCGATACCACCACATTCAGGCCCGGCCCCATCAGCGGAAACAACGCCATGATCTGGGCCGCATGGCCGGACGAACAGCACACGGCACCCACGCCGCCCTCCAGTGTTGCGATGCGTTCCTGCAGAACCGCGACGGTCGGGTTGGTCAGGCGGGAATAGATATATCCGACCTCCTGAAGGTTGAACAAGGCGGCAGCGTGATCGGCATCGCGAAACACATAGGCCGTGGTCTGGTAGATCGGCGTTTGCCGGGCACCGGTCGCCGGATCGGGACGCGCGCCCGCGTGAATCTGCAAAGTGTCAAAACCATAGGTGGGGCCGTCGGACATGGGGGGTCTCCTCGTTGAACTGTTGTGCTGACGTTAGGGGGCGGTTTCGGCCAAGGCAAGCGGCGGCTGGGCCGTCATCGGCAAAAGCCGGCTGTCGGCAAGGGCGGCGGTGCGGTGGTGACCCGCAAGAATTGCGTCGGGCCTGCTGGCAAAACTGAAAAAGCTGGTCAGATCGGTCTGCCGCACAATCAGCACCCGGTGCCAGTGCGCGGCCTCGGGGCCGATGAACCAGTCGCCGCCAAGGCCGTCAAATACAATTGCCCCGCCGGTTTCGGCCAACAGCGGTGAAATCGCCGCTTCGTATCTGGCATAGGCTTCGGCCCCGGTGATCGCTTTGACAGGGGCCAAATCGGGCGCGTGGCTGTAATCCGCCATGTCGCGGAACCGCAGCAGGTTCAGCATGAAAATCGGGCCGCCTGTCATCCCGAACCGGCGCACCAGTGCCGCTCCCTGGGTCTGGCTGGGCGTGATATGGGTATCTGTCACAGATCCTCTCCCCTTGTCGGTGCAAACGGCGGCATCACAGTTTTGAGGATATGATCCCGGTATTGAAACCGCCCATCCGCAATTCACCAAACAGGCGTTGATATTCTATTTTCGGACAGCGGTTCTGCACGACCTGAATACCATGGCTTTCGGCAAGTGCGGCGGCCTCGGCGTTTTCGACACCGATCTGCATCCAGACGGTTTTCAGCCCGGGAAGAACGCGGATCGCATCCTCGACAATCGGCAGCACATGCTCGGACCGGCGGAACAGATCCAGCATATCCACCCTTGGCGATGGCGGGATAGAGGCCAGATCGGCGCGGATTTCCTGCCCGAACAGCCTTTCGCCGGCATGGCCCGGATTGACCGGAATCACGGTAAATCCTTTCAGGTTCAGATAACGCGCGACAAAATAGGACGGCCGCACCGGGTTCATCGAAACGCCGACACAGGCGACGGTTCTGGTTTCGCCAAGGATTTTTCGCAGCAGGTCGTCTGAGGGATTTTGGGTCATAAACGCCCTCTAGCGCGGCGCGCAATCGGATGCCACAAAAAAGCGCCCGAGGCGGGGGAAGCGTCGGGCGCAAGTGCGGAACGAGGGACAGTAGCTGGAGGCACGGCGTTCCGGACCGGGCTTCCTTTATTCATGTAAGTATCAGCTGATTCGTTTAAAGATTGTGTAAAGTTAATGTTACAACGCACAAGTTTGGCCGATCAGCCGCGTTTGGCGCGCTGTGCCACCGCATATAGCCCGACCGCGGCCGCATTTGACACGTTCAGCGACCCAAAGGCGCCGGCGAATTCGATCTTCGCCAGAACGTGGCAGGTTTCCTTGGTCAACTGGCGCAGTCCCGGCCCTTCGGCCCCAAGGACCAGTGCGGTTGCCACAGGCGGCAGTTTGCTCAACCGGTCTTCAAGGGTTTCCTCGGCGGTTCCGTCCAGCCCGATAATGAAATAGCCCATCTCGCGCAGGGCGCGCATCGCATTGGACAGGTTTTGCACCCGCAAATAGGGCTGTCGTTCCAGCGCACCCGAGGCGGTTTTGGCCAGTGCGCCGGTCTCGGGGGCCGAGTGGCGCAAAGGGGCAATCACTGCCCGCGCGCCAAAAACCTCGGCCGAACGCAGGATTGCGCCGACATTATGCGGATCGGTCACCCGGTCCAGCAGCAAGACCAGTGGCGCATCCCCCTTGGTGGCACAGACTTCGGAAACCGAGCCCCAGACCAGCGGCCGGACCTCGATCGCGGCCCCCTGATGCACCGACTGGGGATCGATCGGCACCTTGAACTGGCGCGGATCAACCACTTCGGGCGCCATGCCCGACGCCGCGACCTCAGCTTCCAGCCGGTCAAGGGCGTTCTTGGTCACCACCAGGCGGATTTTTTCGCGCCGGGGATTCAACAGGGCATCCCTGACCGCGTGCATGCCAAACAGCCACAGCGTCTCCTCACCGCTTTCCTTGCGGTGCTTTTCTTTTTCTACGACCCAAAGGGGTTTTTTCTTGTCGCGCGGTGCCATGGCTCTGACGGTTTGCCTAAAGTCCCTCCTTCGCATGCCCGATCTTTGCTGACAAGGCCGCACCAAAACGGTGAATAGACCGCAACGCGCCGGTTTCCTATTGACGCGCCAGAGTACACTCAGTATCCAGCCCCTGTTCGCGCGGCCCCTTGGGCCCGCGCGGCAAGGGCGACGAGCTGCAAGGTGCGGCAGTGGACTGTAACTCCGCCGGGGTAACCCATGCCTGGTTCGATTCCAGGGTCGCCCACCACCTTCCTGATTGTTCAAACCTTTAGGTTCCTAAATAGCGTCCCCGTTGAGGGTCCGGTATTGGGCATATTTTCAACGATTCTGAACCTTTTGGCGACACAAGCGGTCGATTGCCTGAAGGCAAATCCGCAACGCGCCCATACCCGGACTTCAAACTGTTTCGTCGGCGGCGACCAGCACGAAATCAAACGGCGAGCGCCACGCGGTGGCCCCGTTCGTGACCGTCTCAAACGGCGCGACCAGCGACATCTTGACCCCAAACACCGCGTCCGAGGTCAGGTACTTGTCCCCGCCCACAAAGGTATGGGTGACCACCGTTTGAAAGCCCGGTGCCGAGATCATGAAATGCATATGGGCGGGCCGATAGGGGTGCCGGCCCAGATGTTCCAGCATTTGGCCCACAGGCCCGTCATCGGGGATAGGATAGGACACCGGCTTGATGCCGATGAAATGATAGGCCCCGTCCGGCCCCGTGGTGAATACCCCGCGATTGTTCCATTTCGGCTGTATCCCGGGTTGCTGAACGTCGTAATACCCTTCGGCATTGTCAGACCAGACGTCGATTTTCGCACCGTCAACAGGGTTGCCGTCCAGATCAAGAACGCGGCCCTCGAATGAACACAGCTCGCCTTTGCCATCCAGGCAGATCGTGTCGCCCATTGCCCGTTCGGGCGCGTTTTCGATGTGAAACGGGCCGACCACGGTGCTTTCCGTCGCCCCGTCAGGGCGCTTGTGGTTGATCGCATCCACCAACATCGACAGCCCCAGAACATCGCTGAGAAGGATGAATTCCTGCCGTTCGTCGCTGCACATCTGACCGGTTCGGGTCAGGAAATCCACGGCCAAGGCCCATTCCTGCTGGGTCAGTTGCACCTCTTTGGCAAAACTGTGCAAATGCGCGACAAGCGAATGCGTGACCTCGGCCAGACGGCGATCAGTGGTTTTCGCGGTACGTGCGTTCACGGCCTCAACCGATCCGCTTTCTGTGAAATAACCCTGCATCTGCGGATGTTCCCTTTGTTGGATGGCGGCCCGGTTTTGCGGCCCGAAAGTGACGGTCAAGGTGCCGGAGGCAGATCAGTACCGTTTTGAAAAAGGCTTGCCGAACCGGTCCTCGTATTGCTGTTCGTCCCAGATCCCGATCAGAATGCCCGGCGGTTCGCCACCGGTCATCCTTTCGATCGTTTCGGCCTTCATGGTGATCCGCGTATGGTGGCGGCGCGACCATTCAAAGATCGCCTCGTGCATTTCCTTGCGGATTTCGGCGTGATCCGGGCATGCGCCCAGATCGACCAGTTCCTGCGGGTCATTCTGAAGGTCAAACAGCATCGGCCGAAACCCTTCGCAATGGGTGTATTTCCAACGGTCGCTGCAAATCATGATCAGCCGGGCATCCTGTTGCATGTTGCCGATGATCTGGCGGGCCTCGCGGGTGGAATAGTCAAATTCGCTGATTGCATAGTCGCGCCATTTCACCGGCTTGGCATGCAAAAGCGGCGTCAGGTCGCGCCCTTCAAGGATGTGGGGCAATGCGGTGCCGCCGAAATAGTCAAGGAACGTCGGTGCCAGATCAATCGCTTCGACCAGCGCCTGCGAAACCGTACCGCGCGTTCTGTCCGCCTCGGGCCGCGGATCAACGACAATCAGGGGAACCCGAACCGACTGATCGTGAAACAGGTCTTTTTCGCCCATCCAGTGATCGCCCAGATAATCGCCATGATCCGAGGTGAAGACGATCATCGTGTCCTGCGTCAGGCCACGTTCATCCATCCAGGCAAACAACCGCCCCATATGGTCGTCAATCTGCTTGATCAGGCCCATATAGGCGGGAATGATCGCGTTGCGCACATCGTCTCGGCTGATGGTTTTGCAAATCTTGCTGTCCATATAGGCCTTGAACACGGGATTGGCATTCTGACGCTCAGAGTCTGAGCGGATCGCGGGTGGTACATCTTTGGGGCCATACATGCTGGCATAGGGTTCCGGCACGATATAGGGCCAGTGCGGCTTGATAAAGCTTAAGTGGCACAGCCAGGGCTTGTCGCCGGCCT
>JAURMY010000412.1 GCA_030830465.1 Alphaproteobacteria bacterium | reverse complement strand
CGGCAGCAAAAGCGCAAGCAAGGCCGCAATCTCGTCGTCGCTATGCCAGCCGGTCGTTCCCACATCGATCAACAGCGTCATCAGCACCCCTGTATTGCGTGGCGAAAGCTTCGGCGATCAGGGGGTCGATTTCAACCGGCGATCACGACATTTTCCCCCTCAACCACGACCGGAATCAGGCTGAGCGCACAACCCAGCCCCTCGCCCGCGACACCGGCACCGGTTTCAATGCGAAACATGGCCGTGTGATTGGTACATAAAAGATGCGCGCCATCCGCGCTGAGGATATCCGCCCCGCGCAGATCAAGCGGCAGGAACTGATGCGGGCAGGCGTTGACATAGGCATGAACCACACCGTCCCGGGCGATCACAAGCACCGGAAAGCCGTTCAGCTCCAGCGACAAAAGGGCACCCTCAGCCACCGCCGCAAATTGGCATAAAACCGTTCCCGGCGCTGGCGCGTCCGGGAAGTCCGTCCAGTCCAGCGTCATTCCGCGACAAGCACACCGCGGTTGATCTGGTCCTGTTCAATCGATTCAAACAGGGCTTTGAAGTTGCCTTCGCCAAAGCCGTCATCGCCCTTGCGCTGGATGAATTCAAAGAAGATCGGCCCGATCACGGTTTTGGAAAATATTTGCAGCAAGACCCGGGTTTCACCGCCGCCAAGCACACCTTCGCCATCAATCAGGATGCCGTTGCGCATCAGGTCGTTCAGGTTTTCCTGATGGCCCTTCACACGGGATTTCGACATTTTGTAATACATCGCGTTCGGGGCGGGCATGAATTCCAGCCCCTTCTCGGCGATTGCATCTGTGCTGGCATAAATGTCGTCGGTTCCGACCGCGATGTGCTGAATGCCCTCACCGTTGTAATCGCGCAGATATTCCGCGATCTGGCTTTTGTCGTCGGCGCTTTCATTGATCGGAATGCGAATGCGGCCGCAAGGCGAGGTCAGCGCGCGGGAATATAGCCCCGAAGCCTTGCCCTTGATGTCAAAGAACCGGATTTCCCGGAAATTGAAGATATCGGCGTAGAAATGGAACCATTTGTCCATATTGCCGCGTTTCACGTTATTCGTCAGATGATCGAGGTAATAAAAGCCAACCCCTTTGGGCCGGTCCTCGGCGCCGTCGAGCCAAGTATATTCGCCGTCATAGGCCGAGCCTTTTGCCCCCCAGGTTTCAACGAAATAGATCAGGCTGCCGCCAATACCCATCACGGCGGGCACATCCAGCACTTTGTCCCTGGCGTCATAGGGCACAGCCCCTTTCGCCACGGCCCGGTCATAGGCATGTTGTGCATCCACCACCCGCCAGGCCATTGCCGGGGCGCAGGGGCCGTGATCGTCGACAAACCGCATTCCCATTGATCCCGGTTCGGCGTTCAAAACAAAGGTGATATCGCCCTGCTGCCACAGTTCGATCGCCTTGCTTTTATGGGTCGCGGTGTGGGCATACCCCATACGCGCAAACAATTCGCGCAATTGCTGCGGGTCGGGATGGGCGAATTCGACGAATTCCATGCCATTGGTACCGGCAGGATTGGATTCAGAAATCGCTGCAACCGTGCTTGAATGCGGAAACGGGCCCATTGGCTCCCCCTTTTTGTCCTGTTTCAAGCGATATTGCCAGAACGCACGCGCGTTTGGTGCGCATTCTTGACGGTATTTTCTTGAATTTTCGCGTGAATTACGCGTATATCGCTAAAATAATGACGGAATCCCGCACCATGCTCGACAAAACCGATTCTCGACTGTTGCAAGCCCTGCAGAAAAACGCCCACCTGACTGCGCAACAATTGGGTGAACTTCTGAACCTGTCGCCGTCGCAGGCCGGTCGCCGCCGCCAAAGGCTGGAGGACGACGGCTATATCACCGGTTTTCACGCCCGCATTGATCCGCAAAGGCTCGGCCTTGCCGTGCAAGCCTTTGTGCAGATCGCCGTTGTCAACCACGCGCCCGAAGCGGCCCGGTCGTTTCAGACCCTCATTCGCGCGCGCCACGATATCGTCGCCGCCTGGACCCTGACCGGTGAGGCGGATTTTCTGTTGCGGGTCTATTGCAGCGACCTGAGCGAACTGAACCGGTTGGTGCAGGATGTGTTTCTGCCCCATCCGGCCGTAGCGCGGGTGCAAAGCCAGATCGTGATGGAACAAACCAAACCCGATGCGCCCCTGCCGATCTAGGGGTAGCGGGACGAATGCGCGATCCCACGCAACGTCATTTCCCGCCGCCAGCGAAACCATGGTAACATTCCTTGTCCACCGTGTTTTCATGAGCCTGCCATGCCACCGATCCAACCCCGCAGCCATCTTCTGACCCATGAGGTCACCAACCAGCCAGAGCCGCGCGGGGACATCGACCTTTGGCACGGCGATCCGGTTCTGAAACACTATGCGACCACCTTTGGCGCGGACCCCGCCCCGCTGGCCGATTTTGGCGCAAAGCTTGGCCGGGACGAGATGCGCGAAGCCGGACGCATCGCAAACCGCATCACACCAGAGCTGAAAACCTTTGACCGGTCGGGCCGCAGAATTGACGAGGTGATCTTTCACCCCGCCTATCACGATCTGATGCGGCTTGGCATCGGGGCGGGCTATGCCGCCCTGCCCTGGGAGGCGGCAAAAGGTGGCCACACCACCCATGCCGCGATGGTCTATATGCAGGCAGGGGTGGAACCCGGCGTGTCCTGCCCGATGACCATGACCTATGCCGCCGTGCCCGCCCTTGCGGCCGATCCTGCCATCGCCGCCGAATGGACACAGCGCCTTCTCAGCCGCCGTTATGACAGCGCGTCGCGCCCCGCCGCCGAAAAGACCGGGGCCACGATCGGGATGGCCATGACAGAAAAACAGGGCGGCTCGGACGTTCGCGCCAACAGCACGACCGCCACGCCCGATGGTGAGGGCTATCGGCTGCGCGGTCACAAATGGTTCTGCTCGGCCCCGATGTGCGACGCGTTTTTGACGCTTGCCCAGCTTGACGGCGCATTGACCTGCTTTCTGGTGCCGCGCTGGCGACCGGACGGCACCCGCAACACGATCCAGATCATGCGCCTGAAAGACAAACTGGGCAACAAGGCCAATGCCAGTTCCGAAATCGAGTATCACGATGCCTTTGCCTGGCGGCTTGGCGCGCCCGGCAAAGGGGTGAAGACCATTGTTGAAATGGTGCATCATACGCGGCTCGATACCGCGCTCGCCCCGGCCGGACTGATGCGCGCCGCCTTGTCCGAGGCGCATTGGTGGGTCACCTCGCGCACCGCCTTTCAACGCCGCCTGATCGACCAGCCGCTGATGCAATCGGTTATGGCCGATCTTGCGCTGGAAGCCGAAGCGGCCACGGCCCTCGGCCTCTTTGTCGCCCGATCTTTTGACCGGACCTCAGACGCGGACCGGGCGCTGGCCCGCATTGCGGTGGCGCTGGCAAAATTCATCAACAACAAGCGGTGCCCGAACTTCATCTACGAGGCGATGGAATGCCTTGGCGGCGTTGGCTATGTCGAGGAAAGCCCGATGCCCCTGCTCTACCGCGAAGCACCGCTCAACTCGATCTGGGAAGGCTCGGGCAACGTCATCTGTCTGGATATCCTGCGCACGCTGGCCCGCGAACCTCTGGCGCGGGAAGCCTTGTTTACCCAATTCACCGCCGCGACCGGCGACTGGCGCTTTGATCAGGCGCTGAACGATTTTCAAACGCGCTGGTCCGGCGCGGTCCCGGAATCCGAAGCGCGCTGGTTTTCTGAATCCGCCGCCTTGCTGCTCCAAGCCTCGATCCTGATCCGGTTTGCGCCCGATGCGGTCAGCGACGCGTTCTTGGCCGCAAAACTGGGCCCTGTCCGCCCCGCCGTCATCGGCAGCGCCCAGATCCCGAATGCACGTGCTGTGATCGACCGGATTGCCGCAAAAGGCTGAACAAGCCGCCCGGAACCGCCTGACCGCCAACATCTTTGTTCTCTAAATACTCCGGGGTCCGGGGCAGCGCCCCGGCCTGGCCCAACCGGGGCAGCGCCCCGGGCGGGAGGGTTTTGTCAGCCTTCGCTGACACCCGCCTCGGCAAAAGTCGCCATGCCGGAATGACAGGCCACGGCCCCTTTCAGGATGCCGATGGCAAGGGCCGCGCCGCTGCCTTCGCCCAACCGCAATCCAAGATCAAGCAGGGGTTTCTTGCCCAATTTCTCCAACATCCGGCGATGGGCCGCTTCCGCTGAAACATGTCCGGCCACGCAATGGTCCAGCGCGCCGGATTGGGTTCGGGCCAGAACCGCCGCCGCCGCCGTGCAGATAAACCCGTCCAGAATGACCGGAATGCGCAAAACGCGCGCCCGGGCAATCGCCCCGGCCATCGCGGCCAGTTCCCGCCCGCCCAGACAACGCAAAACCTGCAGCGGATCGCGCAGGGCCTCGACATGCCGGGCCAGGCCTTCGCGCACCACCCGCGTCTTCACCGCCAAGCCTTCGTCGGTGACGCCGGTGCCACGGCCAACCCAGTCTTGCGCCGCACCGCCGAAAACCGCATTCGCGATCGCCGCCGCCGATGTGGTGTTGCCGATCCCCATTTCGCCGGTCACCAGCACATCCGCCTTTTCGTCAACCGCGTTCCATCCGGCCAGAAGGGCGGCGACGACTTCGGGTTCGGTCATGGCGGCG
>JAURMY010000411.1 GCA_030830465.1 Alphaproteobacteria bacterium | reverse complement strand
GGCAAACTCAGCGACGAAGACCACGCCCTATGGCAAAAGGTCATCGAGACGGCTGATCCGCTGAGGCCCGGCGTGGCCTTTGCCATTGATCCCGTGCTTGTGCCGGCAAAGCCCGATCCGGTCAGACCGCCCGCCGCCCGCCCCTTTCAAATCGGCCAAAAAACCAGCCAGCCGAAAACCAGTGCCCATCTGGTGCCCAGCCTGGACGAGATGTTCGCGGCGACCTCACCCAATATGGACAAGCGCAACTTTGACCGGCTGAAAAAGGGCAAGCTGACGGTTGACGGTACCATTGACCTGCACGGCCTGACATTGGCCGAGGCCCATCCCCGCCTGAACGCCTTTGTCCGAAACGGCCATGCATCGGGCAAGCGCCTGTTGCTGGTCATCACCGGTAAAGGAAAAACCACACAGGATCATGGGGTTATGCCCATGCGGCGCGGTGTTTTACGGCATCAGGTTCCGCAGTGGCTGGCCATGGCGCCGCTGGCACATCTTGTGCTTCAGGTCACACAGGCCACCCAGAAACACGGTGGCGGCGGGGCCTATTATGTCTATCTCAGGCGGCAGCGATAGCGGGCATCGCGCGGCGCATGGCGATATGGGTCAGGCCGCAGGCACACAGGATATAGACGCCAAAGTATACCATCTGTTGGTGAAACGGGATGCCCAGATCAATCAGCGCGCCGGTGATTCCGGGCCCGATGGCAGACCCGAACACCATCAAGGCCATAGCCAGCGATTTCACCGCGCCCAGATGCTTGGTGCCGTAATATTCCGCCCAGAAAGCGCCCCAAAGCGTGGCACCGCCCTGCATCAACCCCATCAGAAAAAACCCAAGGGCTGCCGCGGACAAAGTGGTGCCAAACCCGAATGAAAAATAGGCCAAGGCCATCGGCACCTGAAACACTGCCAACAAACGGCCCGTGCCAAACCTGTCCAATGCCGCGCCATAGACAAAGTTCATCAGGATTGTGGTGATCGAATAGATCGGAAACAGCGCCACAAACCCCGCATGGTCCCAGCCCTTGGTCGCGGTCAGATGGACCTGTTGGAAATAAAGCGAAGTTGAAAAGATCGCCGGGGCCGTCATTGTCGGCAGGATCATCCAGAACAACCAGTGGCGTATGGTTTCAGGGCGGGTCCAGTGCCGCCCGTTCATGCCAAGGGATTCCGAGCTTTCGGCCAGGCTTTGTGGCGTGCGTTCGGTTTTCAGCAGGATCAGCACGACCGGAATCAAGATCACCGTAAACCCGGCGGCCAGAACCCAAAGGCCGCGCCAGGGCAGAACCGCCAGCAGGCTGACAAACAGGATCGGCAACAGGGATTCGCCGACCGAAAACCCGAGCGCGGAAATTGCCAGCGCCTTGCCCCGCGCGGCAGAAAACCAACGTGCAATGGACACGATCGACACATGCGACAGCATCCCCTGCCCGGTAAAACGCAGGGTAAAAATGACAACGGGCAGCAACCAGACCAAAGAATTGACCGCCATGAACAGGCAGGCCAGTGCCAGCAGGCCCAGCACAATGGCCGAAAGCGTGCGGGCGCGGAACCGGTCCGAAAGCGTGCCGCCATAGAGCATCAGCAAGGCAGAGGCCGTGGTTCCAAGCGTATAAATCCCACCCCATTCGCCGTTGGTCAGCTGAAATGTGTCCATGATTTCGCCGGCAAAGACCGAGATGAAAAAGGTCTGCCCGTAGGACGACGAAAAGGAAATCAAACCGCCGGCGAACAGCCAGCGTTTGTTTTGGGCAATGAAGTCAAGGATCCGCATGGGGCGGATGATGCGCATGAAAAACGGACGGCGTCACGCTGATTTTGACGGATGCGCTTTGGCCGCGCAGGCCGGGGGTTTTGCACCCCCGGACCCCCGCAGAGTATTTCTGGAACAAAGATGCGGGGCTAAAGCACGTAACGGCTGAGATCGACGGAGCGGGACAGTTCGCCCAGATTGGTTTCGACAAATTCGGCGTCAACCGTGACAGCATCGCCGGCGCGGTCAGGCGCGGAATAGCTGAGGTATTCGAACACCCGTTCAAGCACGGTGTAAAGCCGTCGGGCGCCAATGTTTTCGACCGCCTGATTGACCTCGGCGGCGATGTGGGCCAGGGCCTTGATTCCGTCAGGCGTGAAAGTAACGGTCACTTCTTCTGTCGCCATCAGGGCGGTGTATTGCCGGGTAAGGGCGTTGTCGGTTTCCGTCAGAATGCGCACGAAATCCTGTTCGGTCAGGGCGCGCAGTTCCACCCGGATCGGCAGGCGGCCCTGAAGTTCAGGCAACAGGTCGGAGGGTTTTGCGATGTGAAACGCGCCCGATGCGATGAACAGGATATGATCGGTTTTGACCGGGCCGTGCTTGGTGGAAACGGTGGTGCCTTCGATCAGGGGCAACAGGTCGCGCTGCACCCCTTCGCGCGAGACATCGGCTCCGCGGGCATCGGCACGGGCGCAGACTTTGTCAATTTCATCCAGAAACACGATGCCGTTTTCTTCAACGGCTGAGACGGCCTCGCGGGTGACGGCCTCTTGGTCGACAAGTTTGTCGGCTTCTTCGGTGATCAGCAATTCATAGCTGTCAGCGACGGACATTTTCTTGCGCTGGGTGCGGCCGGAGAAGGCCTTACCGAACAGATCGCCCAGGTTCATCATGCCCATGCCCATGCCCGGCTGTCCGGGCATGTCCAGCATCTGCATCGGATTGGAGGTGTCGGCCAGATCAATTTCGATGATCTTGTCATCAAGC
>JAURMY010000410.1 GCA_030830465.1 Alphaproteobacteria bacterium | reverse complement strand
TGAAGCGCAACAGCGACCTGACGCGCGAGGCGTCAACCCCTTGGGCGACCGAGGAACAATATCAGTTGTTCCGCACCTATCTTGACGCCCGTCATGCGGATGGCGGCATGGCCGACATGGATATTTTCGAATTTGCCGCGATGATCGAGGAAACGCCGGTCCGGTCGCGCGTGGTGGAATATTACCGCGATGCCGGGCACAGATCCGGGCGGCGCGAATTGTCGGCGGTCTGTCTGACCGATGTTCTGGAAGACGGCCTGTCGCTGGTCTATTCGTTCTTTGAGCCGGACCGCCAGCCCCTTTCGCCCGGCAGTTTCATCATTCTGGACCATATCCAGATCGCGCGCGAGGCCGGGCTGCCCTATGTCTATTTGGGCTATTGGGTGCCGGGCAGTAAGAAGATGGGATACAAATCCCGCTTCAATGCGATGGAAATTTATCGGAACGGCGCGTGGCAGGCCCTGGGCGACCCGCAGGCGTATGAAACCCGGACGGACCCCGCGTCGATCGAACCCATATCGGATCAGGTGGCGCGGATACAGCTGCCTGAAGCGGGCCCTGTGCAGTACAGCTGACTGCCGGCAAGGCCCCCGGACTGCGCCATAAGGCGCAGCCCGGAACCGGTTTAGAAGTTCAGCGAAATATCCTGATGATAGGAAGAACAGCTGGCCAGATACAGCGCCTGATCGCGCGTCAGGTCTTGCTGGACCCTTGCGCCCAGCGTTTCCTTGATCGCATCGCGATATGCCGTCAGTCCGGCCCGCGCCGAGGTTTCCGCTGCCGCGCGCCATTGTTTCTGGGTGTCAAAGGCGGCAACCGCTGCCTGATAGGCCTCCAGCGACTTCGCTGCGTCTGGCGTTTTGCTTTTCAACGCGTTGCGCAGTTTGGACAGGGCGGACTTGACCTCATCCGTTCCCGCCACGGGCGAGAAGGTTTTGTAAACCTCGTAAACCTGCGGTTCCGCCTGCGCCGGGTCCTGTGACTCGACCACGGCGCGCAGGTCTTTCACCGACTGCTCCAACGCCAGGAAGGCCGGCGTTGCGTCCATGATGTCAAGCGCGGCCGCGACCGCCTCGTAAGACTGATCCGCATTGCGCCGATAGGTCGTTTGGGCCTTGTCCTCGGCCTTGGTCAGGACGGTGAAATTCTTGTGAACCTCGGTCCAGCCGGCGGGAATGGTCCCGTTCAGACGGGCGATTTCCGCTTCCATGGCATCGTATTTTTCCTGCAAAGCGGCCTTTTCACCGGCCTGTGCCGGGTTGTTCATACGCCCTATCCGCAATTTCAGGTCTTTCGCCTGACCGGCCACGTCACGGACCATTTTTTCGATATGGCGCACTTCGTTCAGTTGCGGACGATAATCGCCCGCTGCGGCCTGAACCGCCTTTTCCGCCTCAAAGGAGGCCGACAAAGCGTCAAGCGCTGTCTGGGCACTGGTAAAGCCCTTGCTCAGGTCTGTCGCCATTTTCTTGGGCAAGGCGCTGAGGTCCAGATTTTGCGCGGTGCCAATCGCAGCCAGAACCGCGCCACCATCTGTGGCCAGAACCTCGCCGACATAGCGGTCCAGACAATATTGCAGTTTTGGATTGCGCGGCGGCGGTGCCGTGTCGGACAGAAAGCTGACCCGGTTCGGCAGATAGTTCACAAGCGGCGGGTAAATCCCGACGATGAACAGCGCGGCCAGTTGCAACGTGATGAAAGCAATCACGCCCTTATACATCTGGATCGTCTTGACGGTGGCCGGGGCGACGCCGCGCAGATAGAACAGGGCGAAGCCAAAGGGCGGTGTCAGGAAGGATGTCTGGATATTCAGGCCGATCATCACGCCCAGCCAAACGGCGGTGATATTGGCGGAAGGGTCGGCCAACAGGATCGGCGACACGATCGGCACCACGACCACCGCAATTTCGATGAAGTCAATGAAGAAACCAAGGACGAAAATCACCGCCATCACGATGATGAATTGCGACCAGAACCCGCCCGGCAGGGAATTGAGGAACCCCCGCACCAGTTCTTCACCGCCAAAGGCCCGGAAGCTGGCGGTCAGCATGGCGGCACCCATCAGAATGATGAAGACCAGCGCCGTTGTCTTGGCGGTTTCCAGCATGACGCCATGCAGGGTGTTTTCGATGCGGATGACGCGCAGCGCGCTCCAGATCAGCGAAATAATCAGCCCGGCCGAGGCCGCGATGCCGATGTAAATGCCCAGATTATCATAGGCTGTGACCGCGGCCTTGATGTTCATCGGAAAGACGGACAACACAAATGCCAGCACCGCCAGCGAGACCGTCGCCAGCATGGCCGGGTAATAGGTGCCCTTCTTGCCCTCATAAAGCCGATAGCCCGCCATGATCAGCGCTCCGGCGGCCCCAATGGCCCCGGCCTGGTTCACCGTGGCAATGCCTGCAATGATCGACCCCAAAACCAGGAAGATCAGCGCCAGCGGCGGCACCAGGGTGATCATCACCTGTTGCCAGAATTTCACATCAAACTTGCCGTCATAGCGGACCGCCGGGGCGGCCTTGGGATTGATGAAGGCAAAGATCAGAATATAGACCATATAAAGCAGCACCAGCAGGATGCCGGGCACGAACGCGCCCAGAAACATCTCGCCCGCGCTGGTCGATCCCACGTCAAACACCGAAGGCATCGAAATTTCGCCGGTCGCCTGTTTGTAAAGGACCTTGCGCAATGTGCCCGCCTGATCGGTAGCGGAAGCCAACTGGTCAGCCAGAATGATCAGCACGATCGAAGGCGGGATGATCTGCCCCAATGTGCCCGAAGCGGCAATCGTCCCTGTCGCCAGCGAAGGCGAATAGTTGTTGCGCAGCATAGCCGGCAGGGAAATCAGGCCCATCGCCACGACGGTTGCGCCAACAATGCCGGTCGTTGCGGCCAGAAGCGCGCCCACGAACACAACCGAAATCCCCAGACCGCCTGGCACCGGGCCGAACAACTGGGCCATGGTCACCAGAAGATCCTCGGCGATCTTGGAACGTTGCAGCATGATGCCCATGAAAATGAACAGCGGAATCGCAATCAGGGTGTCGCGTTCGACCTCCCAATAGACCCCTCGCAGGTTGGTCACCCCCGCCGAAAGCCATTGGCTGGGCCCGCCGGAGTGGAAAAACGCATCCGTACTGCCCTCAAACAAATAGCCCGAGGCGGCGGCAAGCCCGATCGTGATGATCGCAGCCCCCGGCAGGGCGAAAGCGACCGGAAAACCCGATCCCAGCGCGACCGCCATGATAAGGAT
>JAURMY010000409.1 GCA_030830465.1 Alphaproteobacteria bacterium | reverse complement strand
CAGTATCATTTCCTGCCGATTGCGGTGCGCTATGATGGCAAGGCCGCCGCTGAAGGGCACGGGTTTCAAGCCCATGTGGGGCCGATGCGCTCACCCTCGCGGGGGGCGGTGACGCTGGCCTCGGCCAATCCGGCGGACGCGCCGAACATCCTGTTCAATTATATGAGCCATCCGCAGGATTGGCAGGATTTCCGCACCTGCATTCGCCTGACGCGCGAAATTTTTGCCCAACCGGCCTTTGCCCCCTTCGCGGGCCGGGAAATCCAGCCAGGGGCCGGCGTGCAGACTGATGACGAACTGGACGGGTTTATCCGCGCCCATGTGGAAAGCGCTTATCACCCCTGCGGCACCTGCAAGCTGGGGGCGGCAAACGACCCGATGGCGGTGGTGGACCCGGAATGCCGGGTGATCGGGGTTGACGGGCTACGGCTGGCGGACAGCTCGATTTTCCCGCGCATCACCAACGGCAATCTCAATGGCCCGTCGATCATGGTTGGCGAAAAAGCCAGCGACCATATATTGGGCAAGCCGCCGTTGCCGGCCTCCAATGCCGAACCCTGGATATCACCGCGCTGGCGCGAGGCGCAAAGATGACCGGGTTGAACCTGCGCCAAGGTCTGCCGGAACATCTGCGTGTTCTGGCCGAGGCCTATCCGCGAAAAGACTGGGAAGGCCATGTAAATTTCAATGATCTGACCCGGTTCTGGCTTGACCGTCACCTGATGTTCCGCGACGTGATCGGCAGGCTGATGACCGAGAGCCAGTCCTATCTGGATCGTCCCGGCGACCGGTTCGGCGCGGTACTGCACCGCTATACCGGGTTTTTCCTGAACCAGTTGCACGGTCATCACGGGATTGAGGATCATCATTATTTTCCCATGCTGATCGGGCTGGATGCCCGCGTCGCGCCGGGCTTTCAGTTGCTGGACAGCGACCACAAGGAACTTGACGGTCATATTCACACCCTGGCCGCGACGACCAACACCGCATTGCAGGCGCTGAACGCGGGCGTCGCCAAATCCGAAGTGGATCGGTTGCTGGCGGCGCAACAGGCGTTTGAACGGTTTTTGCACCGGCATCTGACGGATGAAGAAGAACTGGTCGTGCCGCTTATTCTGGAATACGGTCCCCCCGACCTTTAAGGAGCCTTACATGATTGATTACAGCGCCACCCCGGTTTCCGCCGTCGATCTGGACCAAATCCGCGCCCGTCACGCGCTTTTGGCACCGCACGTCCTGCGCACGCCGGTCACCGAGGTGATCTCGCCCCGTCTGTCGCCCTTGTTGGGCGGCGGGCGTCTGTTCTTGAAGCTTGAGGCAATGCAGGTCACCGGCACGTTCAAGCCGCGCGGCGCGCTGTCTGTCGCGATGCAGATCCCCGAGGATCGCAAATCGGCCGGGATCACTGCGGTCAGCGCCGGCAATCACGCAATCGCCGCCGCCTGGGTGGCGCAAAGGATGGGGGTTTCGGCCAAAGTCGTGATGCTGTCGACCGCCAACGCCTTTCGCCGCCAGCGTGTGGCGATGTTTGGGGCGGAAATGGTGTTTGTGGAAGGCGGGGCGGCCGGATTTGCCATGGCTGACACCTTAGAACAGGAAGAAGGGCGCTATTTCATTCACCCCTATGAGGGGCCTTTCACTACATTAGGCTCGGCGGGTGTCGGGCTGGAACTGGCTGAACAGGTGCCTGATCTGGACGCGGTGATCGTGTCGATCGGCGGCGGCGGTCTGGTCAGCGGCGTTGCGGCCGCGATCAAGCAGATCAACCCGAATTGCAAGGTTTACGGGGTGGAGCCTGAGGGCGCGAATTCGATGCAGCGCAGCCTGGCCGCCGGCAAGCCGGAAAAGCTTGAGGCGATCAAAACCCTGGCCGACAGTCTGGGCGCGCCGGGGGCATTGCCGTTTTCCTACAAGGTTTGCGCCAAATATCTGGATGAGGTGGTGACCCTGACGGATGATGCGATCTGCGCCGGGTCGGTCCTGTTTCAGGAAGAGGCCAAACTGGGTGTCGAACCGGCGGCGGGGGCGGCGCTTGCGGCCGTATTCGGCCCGCTGCGCGCCCGTCTGCAAGGCAAACGGATCGGTGTGATTGTCTGTGGCAGCAACATCGACGCGGCCAGCTATGTCAAAATTCTGGAGCGTGGCCAGCCCGCAGTTGCCGGTCTTTTGACCTAGGTCAAGGCCGGGTGGTCCTGATCCGGTGCATCCTGTTTGAAACAACGAACAGGAGCGTCAAATGTCCCATACACCCCACGAATTGTCCGAGGAATTCCCGGACAAGGTTCCGGCAATGCAACGGCTGAAAGCCGAAAACCCACATTTCGCACGGCTTTACGACGACTATCACGAGGTCAACCGCGCCATTCACCGCGCCGAAACCAATGTGGAACCGACGGATGATTTCAATGCGGAAACCATGCGCAAAAAGCGGATGGTCCTGAAGGATGAAATCTGGGTTATATTGGCAAAAAGCTGATGTCACAGCCGGCCCTGCCGGCGCCCGGGGCCTTAATCCTCAGCCGATGGAATAGGGCAGGATTCCGCGCTGGTCGTGGTTGATGCGTATGCGCCGCTCGATCGGGGGCACGGATCTTTGGTGGCAGGTTTCACGTTCGCAAATCCGGCAGGATATGCCGATGGGTTCAAAGGCGCGGGCGTTTTCCACGTCCAGATCATCCGCGTATACCAACTGGTCCACATGCCGGATTTCACAGCCCAGCCCGATGGCAAACCGGGTTTGCGGGGCGTGAAACGAACCGCCGGATTTGCTGATGTCGCGGGCAAGGCAGAAATACCGCGCCCCGTCCGGGGTTTCGGCAAGCTGACGCAGGAACCGGCCCGGTGTTTCAAAGGCCTGATGTACGTTCCACAAAGGACAGGCACCGCCAAAACGGGCAAATTGCAGCCGGGTGGCGGAATGGCGTTTGGTGATGGTTCCGGCCTGATCGACCCTTACAAAAAAGAACGGAATCCCCTTGGCCCCAGGCCTTTGCAGGGTCGAAAGCCGGTGGGCGACCTGTTCCAGAGATGCGCCGAAACGCTCGGACAACTGTTCCAGAT
>JAURMY010000010.1 GCA_030830465.1 Alphaproteobacteria bacterium | reverse complement strand
GTTTTTCGTCCCCTGTCGCGCCGGGTGCCGCATGGCAGGAGGCGCATCCGCCCAGATGAAAGATCCGCTCGCCCCGCGCGGTGTCGCCGGTCAATCCCGCCATCAGGGCAGGGTCAACGGTTTTGGCAGCGGTCAACAGCCAGAACAGCGCCAGTCCGGCCAGACCGGCGGGCAGGGCGTATGTCAATGCTGTGCGCGTCAGGTTGCGGATTGTCGGCCTCCGGACTGGACGGGCGGGGCATGTGCCGCCGCCCGATCCTGGCTCAGTTCATTGGGGTGCGGAAGGCTTTGTGGCAGCCGCCGCAGGCCCCGCCCACAGCGCCGATCGCGCCTTTCAGGCTGTCAAGGCCGCCGCCCGCGGCCGCCTCCATCGCCGTTGCCGCCGCGGCCAGTTTTTCAAAATTGCCGGCAAACTCGGCCCCATTGGTCCAGATATCGGCCTTGGCATGGGTATTTGACACGGCGTCGGCATCCGAACCCGCGACCCACATGGTGGAACTGTCGACCGCGGCCAGCTTGGCCAGGTTTGACGCGGCGCGCTGTGCGCTGGCGGCGTCATAGTCGATCTTGCCCTGCGCCATGCCGCCAAGCGTGCCCAGATTATAGACAAACAGGCGCATCAGCGATTGCCGCGCGCCAATGGCATTGGCGATCGGGTCTTGCGCGCTGACCGACCCCGCCAGCACGACGGCAGCGGCCAAGGCCGTGGTCATGATCTTCATGGATTTCATAGCAACCTCCCTAAGGTTTTTATGGTTCAAACATACTTGTGATTGCAGAACCGTTCCATTCGCTGTTTTTGCGTGTATCCTGTGCGATTATGCACAACAGAAACTGGGATGATCTGCGGTTTGTACTGGCGGTGATCGAGGCGGGTTCGGTCAACGCGGCCTCTTTGCGGCTGGCGGTCAATCACGCAACGGTTCTGCGTCGGATCGCGGCCTTTGAAGCGGCGTTTGATGTGCGGATATTTGACCGCAACGCCCGGGGATACCGGTTGCTGCCCGGCAGTCAGAAACTGGTGGAAAGCCTGCGAGGGGTGCAACAGTCGATCCAGTCGGTTGAACGCGCGATTTCCGGCCGGTCAGAACAGCCGCACGGCCATGTCAGGGTGACCTCGACCGACACGTTCTGCACCACGGTTCTGCCCGGTATCATCGCCGGGTTGCGCCGGACCGCGCCGCTTATCCAGCTCGATTTGCTGACGACCCATGCCCATCTCAGCCTTGCCCAGCTTGACGCCGATATCACGGTCCGGCCGGCGGTTTCGCTGGCACCGGAACTGACGGGTCAAAGCGTCGCCCGGCTGGGCTTTGCGATTTATGGCACCGGGCCGGATATCGCTGCGGCCCGTCGGCAGGGATTGGAGGCCCGCAACTGGGTGGTTACGGGCAATGCGCTGGCAAAGTCCCGCCCCGCGGTCTGGTTGGCCGAGAGGATCCCCCAGGACCGGATCGTTGCCGCCGCCGACAGTTTCGCGGCCATGCGCGATCTGGCCGCCGCGGGTCTGGGTCTGGCGCTGTTGCCTTGCTGTCTTGGGGACGCGGACGCGGGGCTGGAACGGCTGAGCGACGGCGGACCGGAAATCGACGTGCCGATCTGGGTTGCCAGTCATGGGGATATGGCGGATGTGCCAAGGATCAGCGCCGTCAGCCGGGCGCTGGTCGAGGGTTTGACCGCGGCGCGGGAACGGCTTTATGGCCGGGGTTTTCCGCCGCCTGTCTGAACCGCCGTTTATTCGTCGGTGAACCGGACCGAGCCGATATGCGGCAAATTCCGGTTGCGCTGTGCAAAGTCGATGCCATAGCCGACCACGAATTTGTCGGGGATTTCAAAACCGGTCCAGGTGGCCTTGATATCGACTTCCCGCCGGGTGGGCTTGTCAAGCAGGGCGCAGACCTCAATCCGGCGCGGATGGCGGGTGGACAGCAGGTCCAGCACATGTTTCAGCGTGTGACCGGTGTCAACGATGTCTTCGACGACCAGAATATCCCGGCCCTCAATCTCGCCCCGAAGATCCTTCAGGATACGCACTTCGCGCGAGCTTTCCATCGAATTGCCATATGACGAGGTTTCCAGAAAATCGACCTCGACCGGCAAGTCCAGTTCGCGCACCAGATCGGCGATGAAAATGAACGAGCCGCGCAACAGCCCGATCACCACCAGCTTGTCCGTCCCCCTGAAGGCGGTCTTGATCTCTTTGGCCAGGGCCTCAACCCGGGCGGCAATGGATTTCGCCGAGATCATCTCGTCGATCACATAGGGGCGGTTCGGCATGGGGCGCTCCGGCTGGCTGTTCAGCCCTTTTTCGCATTCCCGATTGCCCGGCGCAAGGGCGGCACATGTGAATCCGTTCAGGCCAACTCAGGCCCTTGGATACCGACGACGAGAGTCATTCAAAGGGATCGGATGTAATCGGAATGCTTTTTGTCTGGGCACGGATACCTGTGCAGGTCTCCGGGACGCCTTCCGACAACCGGACACCAAAGCAATGCGACTTTGCTATTGAACCCGCGCGGCGTTTTGCCGATAGAACCCGTAAACGGCGGGAGGCGCAGGCGTGCCCACACATGCGGAAAAACGGATCATGCCCTATTCGGCGGCGCATATGTATGCGCTGGTTGCGGATATTGCGGCCTATCCCGAATTTCTGCCCTGGTGCGCCGCCGCCCGGATCCGCAAACGCAGCCCGATCCCCGGTGGCGAGATGGTCGAGGCGGATCTGGTGATTTCGTTCAAGCTGTTTCGGGAAAAATTCGGCTCACGCGTGACACTGGACCCGCGGGCAAGCCGGATCGACGTGGAATATCTGGACGGGCCGTTTCGCTATCTGAACAATCACTGGCAGTTTACCCCGCAGCCTGATGGCGGCTGCGAGGTCGATTTCTTTGTGGATTTCGAATTCAAATCCGCCGTTCTGCAAGCGGTGATCGGTGTGGTGTTCGGCGAGGCCATGCACCGGATCGTGCGCGCCTTTGAAGCGCGCGCACAATCGCTTTACGGTCAGGAATTCAACTCATAAGCGCGTTCGCCGTGGCTGGTCAGGTCAAGTCCGTTGAATTCACCTTCCTGGTTGATACGGATCGGGGTGACCAGCGCCACCAGTTTGACCAGAACAAAGGTCACCAGCAGGGTGAAAACCCCGACAATCAGCAACGCGCCAAACTGGGCCGTGAAGCTGCCGGCGCCAAAAATCGCGATCATGGCGGTGCCGAAGATGCCGCCGATGCCGTGGACGGCGAAAACATCCAGCGTGTCGTCGATCTTCAGGCGGTTCTTGATGACGGAACAGGCCTCCTGGCACAGGATCCCGGCGATGCCGCCGATCACCAGCGCCTCGACCGGGCCGACATAGCCCGAGGCCGGGGTGATTGAAGCAAGGCCCGCAATGGTGCCGGTCACCAGACCGATCAGCGAGGTTTTGCCGTATTTGATCCGCTCCCAGGCCGCCCAGGTGATCGAGGCGGTGGCCGCTGAAATATGGGTGACCGTGATCGCCATGGCCGCACCGCCATCCGCCGCCAGTTG
>JAURMY010000408.1 GCA_030830465.1 Alphaproteobacteria bacterium | reverse complement strand
TCCAGCATCGGTGAATTGGCCACTACCACATGCGGCGCATAGGTCATTGTCCAGATCGGTCGCGTGCCGGAAATCGCGTCCAGCTCGTCACGATGCAACTGGCCGCCATGCAGCGCCGGATCGAAACCCCAAGCCAGAACCGGACTGTCGGAATCCGGGTCCTCTGCAACCGTCTTTTTCAGCTTTGCCAGAACCGCGCTGCGCGAGGCCAGACCTTCGTCAAATCCGTTCGGCCCGTTTTGATCGAGCGGGCCGATATAGGTCATCCCCATCAGGACGCCGGAGGCCTGCAAATGCGTGTGGGGGTCAATGAAGCCCGGGAACAGCACCTTGTCGCGAAAGCTGTTGTCGATCTCAAAACCGCCTTTGTTCAGCCAGTTGCGCATGGTTTCAAGCGTTCCGACCGAAACGATACGCCCGTCCTTCACGGCGACGGCGTCGGCCAGCGGGCGCCCGGCGTCCATGGTGTGAATTTTCGCGGCGGTGAAGACCTTGATCTCAGACATTAAGTTTTCTCCTGCCGGGATGTCCCGGATTTTTCGATGATCGGCGGGGTCGCCGGTCATCCCCGTCGCTGGTAGAGTTTGATACGGGGCGGTTCCGCGATGAAATGTGCCAGATCCGATTCCTGCCTGGCCCGCACCGGATGGGCCAGCCAAGCCGCATAAGAGGCACGGTCCTGCCAGTCGGAAACCACAGCGATTTCATCCGGCACACCCTGTTCTTCAAGCAGCCGGGCACCCAGAAAGCCGGGGATCGCCTCGGCGCATTCCTCGAATACACGTCGGTTCACAAAAGCCTCGATTGCTGCGGCGCGGGTGCCGGACCGAACCGTGATTTCCATATGGCTGATGAAGGTCATGCACGTACATCCTTTGCTGGCCCATCGGTCTGGCCGCAATAGCCAAGAATCCCGCAAGACCCACGCGCGATGGTGCGGGCGAATTGATCAAGGTCCTGCGGAAAGAAGGGACCAAGCCCAAGTTCCGTTTGCATCACTGTCATGGCGACCAGCTGGACCGCAGCCGCGACCGCCGCAGCGTCCGGCTCTGCCTGCATCTGGTCCGCATATGCGCCGATTTCGACCCGAACACGATTGATCAGGATTGGCGTGATCTTTGCCAAAGTGCCGAAGCGGTCGAAATCAGTCTGGGCGGTTTCAGCCATCGCGCGATAAATTCCACGGTGGCCTGACACGATCTTTCGCCCGTGCAGCGTCAGGCGATAAAACAGCGTGAACAAATCGCCATTGCCGGCACGGGTGAAATCGATCTCCCCCAATAATTTCTGAAAATCGGCAAAGACTTTAGCAGTCGCCAGCTCCAGCAAATCCTCTTTGCCCGAAAAACGGTGGTAAAATGACCCAACCGACAGGCCCGAGGCCTCGATGACCTGCATGATGGTCGCGCCACTGAACCCGTTTGTCCAAAATACCTCGTTCGCGGCGGCCAGCAATTTGTTTTCCGTCTCAAGCCCACGCTTGCTGCGCCGCCGTTTGGGTGGGGCAGATGCATCTGGGTTTGCGATCTTCAGGTCGGGTCTGGGCATCTTTTCTCCTTAGGCATCTGTCTCGCTAGACGGACAGGGTCAGCGCCTCGATCGTGTCGGGCCACGGAGTCATGTTGCGGTTTCCCGTCTCGGTGATCAAGACCGTGTCCGAATGGCGGAACCCGCCGATCCCTTGCAAATAGATACCGGGTTCGATGGTGAACACCATGCCGGGTTTCAGCTCGCGGTGATCCCCTTCGGCTAGGAACGGGCCTTCATGGGCGGTGACCCCGATACCATGACCGGTGCGGTGCAACAGGCTGTCGCCATACCCGGCCTTGCGCAAAAACCCGTTCACCGCCGCATCCACATCATGCATCAGGGCCCCCGGTTTTGACAGATCATTGGCCAGCGCACGGGCCTTGATCATCACTTCGAAGGGGCGTTTCGCAACCTCGAGAACATGGCCGATGAAAAACGTCCGCTCAACCTCGCCGCCATAGCCGTTGGCAAGACCGGCCGACAGGGCAACATGCGGCCCGCCCTCGGCCAGTGGCACAAAAAAGTCTGTGAAATTGTGCGGATCATGCGTCAGAGGCTGGGGCTGCGGTGCGGCACGCAGGCTGGTCGCAAACAGGTTGGTGGACGGCAGATCGGTGAACATCTTGCCGTTCATTTTGGCGGCGGCTGCGCTGTAAATCTGGATCGGCAATGCGCCGGGCCGCGCCTGTTTCAGAACTTCGTCCATCCCCAGCATGAACATATCGCAAGCATATTGGTGACGGCTGATTTCCCACGACGACTTGATCGCGCGCAGGTCCTCAACGATCTCGGTCTTGACATGGCGGCCCGCCAGCGCCTCGACAAGGTGATAAGGGCTGTCAGGCTCGATCCCGATCCGCGCCTTGCCGGCAATCAGGTCGCCAACCACGCTGTCCCATCCCTGTCCTTCAGGGGCCGGAAACTCGAAATAAGGCGCGACTTCAAGTGGGCCGACAGAGCGAATGCGCACATGCGGCTCTTCAAGTTTCGGCATCACAAAGACCGGATCGCCGGTCGGAAACAGCACAAGAATGAAGGGCCGTTCATGCACATAATTGGCAAAGTTGGTCAGGTAATAGACGTTCGCCGGGCTGTGCAGAACCAGCGCGTCCAGCCCTTGTGCAGACATCGCCGATTGGGCGCGGGCGCGGCGGGCCTCGATCTCGGGTGTTCCGGGCGGGGTACAAAGCGGTGTGATGGTCATTGGAACGGCCTTTTTCGGTCAGTGAACAAAGAAAAGCGAGATCGCGGGCTGCCAACTGATCATCGCCAACGCGAAGATCATCAACAGGATGAACGGAACTGCCGCGCGGGCAAGTATGCCAAAAGGCTGGCGGAAGGTTGACATGCCGACGATCAGGTTCAGGCCAACGGGCGGTGTCAAAAGGCCGATCTCGAGGTTGACGATCATGATGATGCCAAAAACAATCTTGTCGAACCCATAGCTGACCGCGAGCGGTGCCAGCAACGGGCCAAGAATCAGGATCGCCTCGGCCGTGGTCATGAAGGCACCAACGGCCAGCAACAGCAGGTTGACGACAATAATGAAGGTCAAGGGGCTGTCGATCCAGCCGCTGACCAGCCCCAGCATATGATCCGGCACCCGGTTTTCGATCAGGATCAGATTGAGGCTGAGCGCGACTGCGATCAGCGGGAACAGGGCACCGCCCAGCTTGGCCGCCTCCATGACCACTGTCTTGAGGTCGGCAAGCCGCAACTCGCGATGGATGAACAATTCAACGAAGACGGCGTAAACCAGCGCCACCGCCGCGGCCTCGGTCGGCGAAAAGAACCCCGAATAAATCCCGCCCAGCAGAATCACCGGCATCATCAACGCCCAGATGCCACGTCGCAGCGCGTGCAAGAACGCCGATGCGGAAAACCGCGTCGTGGCCATGTTCCGGTTTGCGATCACGGCATAAGCGGCAAACAATCCGACCAGTAACAGGCCCGGTCCGACCCCGGCGCGAAACAAATCCACGATGGACGATTCCGTGACAAGGCCATAAAGGATCAACGGGATGGACGGCGGTATAATGATACCGAGCGTGCCGCCGGACATCACGGTCCCAAGGGCGAAACGGTTGCTGTAACCGGCTTCGCGCATCGAAGGGTAAATGACGCCGCCAATGGCAATCATCGTCACGATGGACGATCCGGAAATCGCTGCGAACACCGCCGAACTGAGCACCGCCGCGACCCCCAGTCCGCCGGGCAAATGCCCGGTCAGGGTGCGGGCAACATCGGTCAGGCGGCGCGCCGTCGAACCCTTGGTCATCACCCCGCCGCACAGCATGAACATCGGAATCGCCAGGATCAGTTCCTTGTCCAGCGACACGAACATGTCCTCGGCGATCCAGGTCAGATGACCGCCGCCCCAGACCATCTGGGCAAAGCCGATGGCGGCAAGCAGGATCACCAGCAGGGGCTGGCGCAGGATCAGAAGCAGGGCAACAGCGCCCAGAAGGAGAAGCGCGTTCATTCCAGACTGTCTCCGTCTTCCGGCCGAAGATCCGGCCAGAGTGCAAAAGCAAGGTAGCGCAGGGCAGCAGACGCAAACCCCAGCGGGATTGCGATCTGGATTTTCCAGACCTCGATGCGCACCCCGGTCGATCCGCGTTGGCCCGACAGGAACGTGTCATAGACGAAGTTGGCGGCAACTGCGGTGACGGCCATCAGAAACAGGAACGTCACCAGATCGGCAAAACGGTTGGCCTCCGTATTCCAACGATCCGGCACAAGTTTATGCCCGACTTTCGGCACCAGTTGCGCGCCGGTCCAGGTGGCAATGCCGATCCCGGTAAACGCCCCGATGATCAGCAGGAACACCGCGATCTTTTGCGAGCCATAGAGCAACAGAAAACGTCCGTCGATACCCGCCAGTCCCAATGCCGGGATGGCGGCTTCGCGGATGAACACGTCATAGATCAGAAGAACCGCAATCGACGAAAAAGCCAGGACAGCAACCCAAACCTCGATCTGGTGCCAAAGCGCCAGGCTTGTGCGGATCGCCTTGGGGGTGGGTTTCGCTTCGGTCATTGGAACCTCGCCGCAGAAGAGCGAGCGCGCCCGGTAGCAGGCGCGCCCGATGTGTCAGGGAAGCCTGATCACTTGGCGCAAGCCGCCTTGGCAGCATTCAGCTTGTCCCAAAAGGCTAGCCCTTCGGGCGTGGAATCTGCCAGCACGTCGGCATAATAGTCTTCAATGCCTTCGCGCCACTGAGCTTTTTCTTCCGGGGTCGCGACCGCAACAGTGCCGCCCTTGCTCTGGTGCAACGCATAAAGCTGATCCTCAAAAGCATAGAACGCGGCCGACCGTTCAGCGGCAGGATGACGGTCCAGCGCCCGTTGGATGCCGGCCTGATCTTCAGGCGACAGCTTGTCCCAGACGCCCTGGTTGATCAGGATCACGCCCGGCGGGATGCCGATGTCGATCTTGGACAAAACCGGTGCGACCTGCGCGATACCCGCAAACAGATAAAAGACCGGAATGGTGGGATAGATATCAACCATCCCGGTAGACAGCGCCGAGGCCGCCTCGGTCACCGTCAGCATGCTCTGCTGTGCGCCCATACGATCCCAATAAAGGTTGGTGATCGGATTAGCCGAACCGCCCAGGCGCAGACCTTTCAGCTTGTCAGGCGTGGTAAAGGCCTCTTTGCCCGACAACTGGAAAGACCCAAC
>JAURMY010000407.1 GCA_030830465.1 Alphaproteobacteria bacterium | reverse complement strand
CGCCAGTTCATGCGCCAGCATGGCCTTGACCCGCTCGGGCGCGCCGCCCGGATAGCGCCATTTCAGCCCGGCATGGGCCAGCCGTGTCAGCCGTTGGGTCGGGGTTTCGCCGGGGGAAATCTCGGACGGGTATTCGTATTTCAGCTCATCCAGTGAAAACGTGCAGCGCGCGGCGATGTCGCCTGTGCGGTGGACGGCCGCCTCAAACCCCTGAAACAGCCGCAGCATTTCCGTTTCGGACCGCAAGCGCTGTTCGGCATTGGCCAGGGCGGCGCGGCCCAACTGGTCAACCCGGCTGTGCAGGCGGATCGCGGTCAGCACATCGGTCAGTTTGCGGCGCTGGGCGGCATGCATGATCGGGGCGGCGGAGGCGACGGCGGGGATGCCAAGGCTTTGGGCCAGCGCGGTCAGGCGGTGAAACCGCGCGGTATCCTGTCCGTCATAGCGCGGGCTGAGGATCAGGTGGCATTGGCCGGGGAAGCGGCGCGTCAGGTGTTGCGCCTGCTTCAGCCACACATCCGCGCCGCGCGTCAGCGGCGGCGTTTGGGATTTGGCACCGCTGTTCCGCCCCTGCGGCGGAGGGTCCACAAGGGCGGGCGGGTGCAGCAACAGCTCCATCCCCGCGCCCCATTCCAGAAGGTCGGAAAGATGCAAAAGGCAGGATCCCTTTTCCACCCTTTGCCGCCCCAGCGACAGCAGGCGGCAGAGCCGCCCCCAGGCGGCGCGGTCGCGCGGCAGGGCGGTGACGGACGGGCCGTCATCGGGCACCAGACGCGCGGCCGGCAGCAGACGGGGAATATTGTGAATGGCCGCCGAAGCCGGGGCGGTCAGATGCGCGGGTTTGGGCGGGCCGACGGGGCCGTCCAGCGCCACGGCCCTTGCGCGTTCCTTGACCTGCCGCGCCACTTCGCGCAATTCGCTATGCGCCCGCACGATGCCGGCAACCGAGTTCTCATCCGCAATGGCCAGCGCCGGCATCCCCATCAGGGCCGCCGCCCGAGCATATTCCTCGGCATGCGACCCGCCCGTAAGGAAGGTGAAATTCGACGTGATGTTGAGCTCGGTGAAGGTCATGATGGGGCATTATATTCACGTTTTGTTCTCTTGTGGAGTCCCCCAGATGAAATCGGATGCCAGAGCGTATTGCGATAAACTTGAATCACCAAGCGCTGCCTGAAATCAAAGATTTCAACGCGTTAGGTGATGCAATTTGCTTCAAGTAAAACGCAATACGCTTTAGGTGTTCGCTTAGGAATTGCGGGGGGCCAGCTTCATCATCAGGTAGGTGTTGTACCGGCAAAAGTTTTGCGCGTTGCGGTCGGTGTGGTTCAGGCGCTGATCCAGCCGGTCGCGGGTGCGCTTGTTGATGAACAATTGCACCAGCTTGTGCAGGGTTTTGCGCAGCAGGGGCGAACCGTCAGAAATCCCGTGATCGACACGGGTCAGGGCATGGCCCAGCACGTTGAACAGCGCCTGTTCCACATCGACCGACGGGGCTACCGCTGTGGTGATATCCTCTTCCGACACCACAGCCAGCCCCGACGCTTCCAGCGCCGGGCGAAACTGCGACAGGGCATGGCCGCCGCCGACAAGGGCACTGGCCGCTTTTTCCGCATAAAAGGCATCCGTCCGGAAGCAATCCGCGATGATCACCGATCCTCGGGCGGCCAGAAGGCCCTGGGATTTGCCAAGCGACTGATCCAGCGGGATATATTGAAAGCTTTCGGAAAACAGGCAGATATCAAAGGTCTTTTCGGTCTTGAAATCCTCGAACATGCATTCATGCACATGTGCCGCCGGGGCATTTTCGCGGCAGCGGCCCGCCAGAAAGGTGCTGGGGATGACGATATCAACCTGATGCCCAAGTGCCAGCAGTTTCTTGGCGGTTTCACCGGCACCGCCGCCAATATCCAGAATCCGCAAGCCGCGGCCCTTGGGCAGAAGTTTAAACAGTTTGGCGGTATAGGCCTCCTGCGCGCGGCCCAGATTCTCGGCGCAGACATCCCATTTGGGATCCCACAACCCGTAGTGCAGGTTTTCCTTGCCGGTCAGAAAGCGGGAAAACGCCAGGCCAATGTCCAGACCAATGGCGCGGGTATCAACCTTCTTTTTCTTATTTGCCATTGATAACACGCCGGAAAGTTAAAATCTGGCCACATTAAGCACAGACAGCGGGGCTTGGGAATATGGGGGCGGAACTTTATGAAACCTGTGCGTGAAATTCGCGGATGACGCGTTCATAGGTGTCACGTTTGAACGGCACGATCTTGGCCAGCAGATCCTCGGGCGGCATCCAGCACCAGCGGTTGAACTCGGGGTCTTTGGTTTCAATGTTGATCAGGCTGTCATCGCCCAGAAACCGCATCAGGAACCAGCGCTGCTTTTGGCCGCGATAGCGGCCCTTCCACAGTTTCGGCACCAGATAATGCGGCAGGTCATAAGGGATCCAGTCGGCGGATTCGGCCACAACCTCTACCGCCTCAGCGGGGATACCGGTTTCCTCTTCCAGCTCGCGCAGGGCGGCGGTGCGGGGGTCCTCATCTTTTTCAATGCCGCCCTGGGGCATTTGCCAGGCGTCAATCGCGCTGTCGATCCGCTGACCGGCGAAAATCCTGCCGTCGCGATTGCAGATCATGATGCCGACACAGGGCCGGTAGGGCAGCGCGTTGATTTCATCTTCGGTCATTGCCGTCTGGTCTTCCTTTTCAGAACCAAGGCGGGCGGGCCGCATCGCAACCCGCCCGCCCCGGATGTTCATGTGATCAGTTCGAGGTTTTCAGAACCGAAAGTCCGCGCAGCAGGTCCAGTGCATAGGACATCTGGTAATCCTCGTCGCGCATCTTTGCGGCTTCTTCCTGCAGGCGGCGTTCTTCCTCCAACTGCTTTTTCTCGTCTTCTGTCAGGCTGTCATTTGACAGCGTGCCGCGCAGATCGGCTTCGGAGCGCTGTTTGCGCTGTTTTTCCTCGGCAGCGGTATCCGCTGCCGGACGCTGTTCCACCAGAATATCTGGCGTCACGCCCAGATTCTGGATCGACCGGCCTGACGGGGTGTAATAGCGCGCCGTTGTCAGGCGCATCGCACCGTTGCCCTGCAAAGGCATGATCGTCTGGACCGAGCCTTTACCAAAACTCTTGGTGCCGACGATGATCGCCCGGCGGTGATCCTTCAGCGCGCCGGCCACGATTTCCGAAGCCGAAGCCGAACCGCCGTTGATCAGCACGACAATCGGCTTGCCTTCGGCCAGATCGCCGGGGGTTGCATTGTAACGCTCGCTGTCCTTTGGATCGCGCCCGCGGGTCGAAACGATCTCGCCCTTGTCAAGGAAGGCGTCCGATACAAGGATCGCCTGGTTCAGCAGGCCGCCGGGATTGTTGCGCAGGTCAAGGATCACGCCGTTAATATTGTCGATGCCACCGGCCTCGGCGATGTCTTTTTGCAGGCCTTCCTGAAGGTTCGGGAATGTCTGGTCGGTGAATGAACTGATCCGCAGGATCACGGCCCTGTCTTCCAGCCGCGCCTTGACGGCGGCGATCTTGATCGTGTCGCGGATGATCGACACGTCAAACGGATCGGCCACGTCCTTGCGCACCACGGTAATCACGATTTCCGAGCCGACCGGGCCGCGCATCAGATCAACCGCCTCGTTCAGGGTCAGGCCCTGCACATTTTCGCCGTCCACCGCCGTGATGATGTCACCTGACTGGATGCCGGCCTCGGCGGCGGG